>VBFM01000517.1:2966-3174 GCA_005882595.1 Chloroflexota bacterium | reverse complement strand
CCTAATGGCGTCAGTGAAACGTTCGCGGACTTGATCGATGAGACGCTTTATACGCCGCTTTTTGTTGGTGACACGAACGGTAAGATTGTCCCTGCATTAGCCACAGAGGTTCCAACTGTTGCCAATGGTGACGTCTCTGCTGACCTGAAGACATGGACGTATAAGATTCGTCCAGGTGTCACCTGGACTGACGGCCAGCCAGTTGACG
>VBFM01000517.1:2175-2876 GCA_005882595.1 Chloroflexota bacterium | reverse complement strand
TCCGACAACCTCAAGATAACCTTCCACCTCAGTCAGCCTTTTGTAGCATTCAACACTGTATGGACGGATGGCCTGCTCGCACCGCTGCCTGCGCACCATTTCAGCAGTATGTCTCCTGATGCGATTCTGAAGTCTCCTGATAACCTGAATCCATCTGTCACCGACGGCCCATTTATGATGAGCGAGAGCAAACCAGGCGACCATTTCACTGTCGTACGCAATCCCAAGTATTATCGAGCATCGGAAGGTCTACCGTACCTCGATAAGATTGTGTTCCGCCTCATTCCCGATCAGAACACCATTCTTAAGGATTTCCAGGCTGGCTCTATCACTTCGTCCTGGTTCCTGGATGTGACCAAGACAGCAGCCTACAAGGCGCTTGGGAACTATCACCTTGTGGCAAATCCCAACGCCTCGAACTTCGAGGCCATGTACTTCAACCTGGATAAACCCGCTCTCAAGGACGTTACGGTGCGTAAGGCCATATCCATGGCCATTAACTACAATGCCTTGATACAGACTGCCCGGCGTGGGCAGGCAGTGCCGCTCTGTACCGATCACGGTAAGGCATATGTGCCTGGATTCCAGCCAGATGCTGCTTGCCCCAAGTATGACCCTGCCGCTGCAAATTCCTTGCTGGATCAAGCAGGATATACGAAAGGCGCGGACGGCGTACGTTCAAAGAACGGCCAGAGGCTGGA
>VBFM01000517.1:0-2061 GCA_005882595.1 Chloroflexota bacterium | reverse complement strand
TGGCAAGTTTGACATCGGCGAGTTTGAAGATTCCTGGACGTACGATGCAGATGACTCTTCGTTGTTCGCCTGTAACCAGGTTCCCTCTACTGCCAATAGTTTCAGTGGTGGCAACTATAGCAGGTACTGCAACAAGCAACTGGACGCACTGCTGCAGCAAGAACTGTCAACTGGCGACCCGAATAAGCGCCAGCAGATCTTCAACCAGGAACACCAGATCTACCTGACGGACTTCCCGTTCATTACCCTGTACGGTCCAACAGATATCGCAGTGGTCAAAAATACTACTCACAACTATCTGCCCGGCCCCGAGGGTGCTTCTGAAACCATCAACGTCTGGCAATGGTGGTGCACCAACGGTGCGTGTTAGCTGCTCAAGTAGCAACCTGGCCTGATAAATTCATGCCTGTGAGGTGGTGTGGCCTCTGGTTAGGTACCTGATGAAGGGTATCTGGCCAGAGGCCCTCTACTACGGTATGTTTGAGTGGTTGTCCTTGTATTTCGCTTCATCATTTGGCCCGCAAGGAAGGTTGGCGCCTCTCGATCTATTCTTGCTTACAATACAAAGATGCAAATATGTATTCACACGTGCTGGCAAAAACGTGTACATATATGAGAAACTATGTCCAGCGTTTACCATCCTCATTTTAACGCTCGCCGGAGGTATATATATATGGGACGATATATTATCAGGCGCTTGCTACAGGCTCTTCTGTTGCTGGCTTTGCTTTCCGTTGGCATGTTTTTGTTGATTCACGCGTTACCGGGCGGACCTGAGCAGGTAATATTCAATCCTCGTCTCAGCGCTGCCGGCCGTGCTGCCATACGTGCCCGTTTTGGCCTTGATCAGCCACTGTATATTCAATACATAAGATGGCTGGGCAATGCCTTAACCGGTAATTTTGGCTTCTCATTTGGCACCAATCAACCTGTGTCGGATCTCCTGGTTGAACGTTTCCCCGCAACCTTGCAGCTGTTTAGCTTCGCACTGGTACTGGCATTGATTCTCGCTATCACCATAGGAGTGATCTCCGCGGTGCGACAAGGGTCTTTGACCGATTACACTTTGACGACTCTCTCCTACTTTGGCATTGCCATGCCGGTCTTTCTCCTTGGTCTCTTCGCGCAGGATATCTTTGGCGTCTGGTTACATTGGCTTCCTGTTTCAGGCTCTGCTACCCTCGGCTATACCTTCGATCCCTTCAATACGTTTCTTGATCGCCTGGCGCACATAATTTTACCGATGCTGGTGCTGACCGTTGGCTTTGTTGCCGGATGGAGTCGCTATATGCGCGCCAGTATGATCGAGGTTACGAAGCAGGACTATATGCGCACTGCACGGGCAAAGGGCGTAGCTCCTGTAACCCTGCTCATTCGCCATGCCTTACGCAACGCGGTGATACCGCTGATTACCGTCGTTGCCCTCGACGATTACCGAGGGTGTTTTCGCCTGGCCGGGTATGGGATTACTGTTTCTTGACTCCCTTACCAATCGTGACTTTCCAGTACTGCTCGCCATGTTAATGATTAGCGCCACGTTTGTTATTGCCTTCAACTTGATAGCCGACTTACTCTACGCTGTGATGGACCCGCGCATTCGTTACACATAGTGAGGTATCTATTACTTCTGAGAGGAGGAGAAACCGGTGGATATATCCGAACGACTCAATGTAACATCAACCCAGGAAGAAATCGAACCATTTCTGGAAGTAACCCCAGCACTGGTGCAAAAGCGACGGAGCCAGGGACGTATCATCTTTGACCGTTTCATACGGAACCGGGTTGCGATTGTGGGTGCCGTCTTCCTCATTTTGCTGTTTCTTTTTTGTTTCGCGGGTCCTATAGTTACAACACATAACCAACCAGATCAGATTCATGTAACTGATGTATCTCAAACGCTGGCCCCACCTTCCTGGCAGTTCCCATTGGGGACTGACGATACGGGGAGGGATACGATGGCACGCGCCATGGCAGGCGGTCAGGTCTCACTACTGATTGCTCTGTCTTCAATGCTCGTGGCAATTATCTTAGGGGTCAGCATTGGCGCCTTCGCGGGCTTTT
>VBFM01000391.1:17018-19923 GCA_005882595.1 Chloroflexota bacterium | reverse complement strand
GAACGCCTTTCGCTCTACCAGGAGGAAGGGCTGCTTCCAGCGCGTACGGTGAGGGGCACGAAACACCTCGCGCGCCACGATTTTGAGAGCGCTCTGCTGCGGGGGAGACTGGCAGAGAAGCAAACCCTGCTGGCGTACTTCTTGCATCAAGGGAAGCTGGTCATTTTTGCGCTCACTGCCCGGCAGTTGACCTGGCATGAAATTCCCGATGGTGTCGAGCGGTTAGAGTATCTGCTCCCTTTCCTCCACGCGCGCTTGCAGAGCTGCCGCTGGAACAAGCTTGCGGCGTCACAGCAGCAGAGTTTGCGTGCTCTACTGCGAGAACTCTACATGTTACTGATTGCTCCTGTGCAGGCGCTGTTGCCGGAATCGCCCGGGCTGTTATCGATCGTGCCCCATGGCCCGCTGCATAGCCTGCCATTTCACGCCCTATTAAATAGTTCCCGCTTCCTCATTGAAGATTTTTCGATTCACTATCTGCCCGCGAGCAGCCTCCTTGCTCCACCATCGGTTCTCGAGCAGACTGACGGCGGGGAGAGGGGTAGTCGTCCTCTCCTCTTTGGCTACTCTGGCGAGAGACAATTGCATCACGCGCTTGAGGAGGTCAAGCTGCTGACCGGGATGTTACAGGGGAAATGCTACCTGGAGGAGGAGGCAACGAGTGCCCGTTTTACGCAAGAAGCGCCGGGCAGACCCATCATCCATATCGCCACGCACGGCCAGAACAGGCTGGACGCTCCGAACTTCTCTTCAGTGCTGCTGGCCGATGGAAAGCTCAACGCGATCGATGTGTTCAATATGAACCTGCGAGGCTGTGAACTGGTGACGCTGAGCGGCTGTGAAACAGGCCTCTCGATGAGCGCGGGAGGCGATGAACAGTTGGGATTGGGCCGGGCCTTCCTGGCGGCGGGAGCGGAGACGCTGGTGATGAGTCTGTGGCCAGTAGAAGATCAAACAACCGGCGAACTGATGGAGCTCTTCTACCACGCGCTCTTGCAGGGAGAAAGCAAGGTACAGGCTTTGCGGACAGCGCAGTGCGCGTTTCTGGCACGCGCTGACTTGCATTACGAGCACCCGTATTACTGGGCCGCCTTTCGTCTCGTTGGTGTGACACACCCGCTCAAATGGCACGCTTCTATCTAGGCAAATGCTACCTGAGAATTCATTGGTGAAAAAACATCCTCTGCTGCGTCTATTTTTCCGAAATTCTGATCAGTGGTGTGTTACTGTCAGATAGACTGGAGAAAACAATGAACGAGATGCCTAAACACATGCACAACACCTTCTGGGTCGACAACGAGGTCTCTTTTACGTTCGCACCTCAACTTTTGGATCCAGATATGAGCAAGAGCCTCAATCTGAGTGATTTCGCTGCCTTTCTAAAGGATAACGGCTTTAGTGTGCCGCGTTGGAACGACCCTAACAACACCGATCAGCGTAATCTTGCCGAGCAATCAACTCGAAACGCTACACCTTATCACCCTGTCTTCTACGCCTTTCCCGATCTAGGCATTGTTATGCCGCAGGTGCCGAGGGGTGAGACAAGTACGCTGGTCGCCGCATTCTTCCAGTTTGAAGGGCCGCCGGATGAACATAGCTCGCAACAGGGCGACCAGGTGGGTCATGGTCCTACCGACCTCAGTCGCACGGCCGTGGCGCGCCTGGTCAACTTGGTCAACGAGCACCAGCAGACGCTGTACAACGGAGAGGAGCGCTTAAAGGATGGCACGCAGTTGGGGCCTATTCCCATCACAGGTGCAGGGCCGAACTTGTGCTGTGGAGGTTCCAACGGCGATCCCACCCGTCCGGTTACGACAGGCTGCCCGCTCACGCCTCCTATTCCCGTCGAGGCGGATACAGAAGACGCGTCTTCGCCTGGCCTCTGGCCTATCCAGCTGCCGGAACTGCCACACGAATTGAAAAAAATGACCGGCGATGGCGTCACTGTGTTTGTTCTGGATTCGCTTCCGAGTGAGGGCGATATGAGGAGAGCTGCTTCGGCTGGCGGAGAGCATAATCTGCTCTTGCTCGATCTTATCAACAACGTCACGTTCACCTATCCTGCCTTGCCGGAGATCCTTGATCGCCCCGGCCCGCAGCAGACAATGACCGGCAAAGACATCCAGGGCAGAGCTGTAGGGTTTCGCATGCCGGATCATGGCCTTTTCGTCGCGGGCATCATCCGGGATATCGCACCCAACGCTCACATAGAGTGTATTCGTGTGCTCAACGATTACTGCGCCGGAACGGTGCAGATCTTGACTGGGCAGTTACATAGCATACTGGACCGCATACAATATGGTGATCTGCAAGGCAGAGATGTGGTGATTAATATGAGCCTGGAGATCCCGGATGATGTAGATGTGAAGACCAGTGGTATCGATCTGAACCTTGCCCGCCTTCAGCTGCTCGCAGCGATTCGGAGCCTCTCTAACAGAGGGGTGATCTTCGTCGCCTCCGCCGGTAACGAGGGCGACAGGCGTTATATGAAGCCGAAAGGGGAGCACCCCAATGCCCTCTACCCAGCCGCCTATGCCTATCCACTGGGCAAAGTCGAAGGGGTTGATAACATGATCCCAGTGGGGGCAGTCGATCGTGAAAGGAAGATAACTTCGTATAGTTGCTACCCCGGTACAAGGGGTGTCTCTACATATGGAGGAGAGGTGCCCACCGGTTTTATGAATAAAGAAACGCATATGACGGAGGTGGACACGCGTAAAATCGACGCCGTCATTGGCGTCTACACCCAGCTGTCCTACCCGGCGCTCTCCATCGACGATCCAGAGGCGACCTATCCCGTACCCAACGGTCACGGCTGGGCCAACTGGATAGGAACATCGTTCGCCACGCCGATCATCAGCGCGGTAGTGGCGCGGGCGCTTGAACTGCGGCGGCGCACCCCTTC
>VBFM01000391.1:14107-17003 GCA_005882595.1 Chloroflexota bacterium | reverse complement strand
GTACTGACGCTATTATCAAGTATGCTACAAAGAGGACGGTATCCTGGACGACGAGTAACGGAGAAAGCTCCACGGGTATTCCCGGGCCAATGGTCTGGGCCCAGCAGCCTCGTCCCTAGGAGAAAGGGAGCGAGCGCCGGTAAGCGTTGGAGCAAGCGGACGCTGTCAGGGCATCTTGATCGCCGATTGGTATAGGCTTTTGAAGAGCAGCTGATACTGTTGCTCAATTGCAAAGTCTATCACAGATGCTCTTAGAGCAGGAAAACGAGAGGTGAGAGACCATTCAAAAACGGTACTCTAGCCAGCACCCGTTTTTGAATGGTCCCGACAGCCTCTTAACACCGGGCTTGGGAGATGGCAATAATACCAGCAAAATAGAGCCATCAGGCAGAACTCGATATGAAGTTGAGGTAGGATCAGGATCCAGGCAAACATAGGTTATAACGTCGTAAGCCTCCTTCTAGGGAGTCCAAAGATGGTAATAGCTGCTTCCAATCTTCAGATTTATAACCTGCATAGTGAGGCAATTTGGCAGGAGCTCTACCCGTTGCTTCGCTCTTTAGCCAAACGCTTTGTTTACTCCTTTGATGTAACCTGCTGGCACGGACAGGAAGAAGATCTTGTGGAGGATATCGTCCAGGAAACCGCCCTACGCCTGCTAGGATATGCTGAGCGTGTAGAACATGGGGAAGCGGGTCCTATCCAAGCATTGGAACCCATGATATGGGCTATTGCATACCGCTACTGTATAGATAGGAGACGGCGGGACAGGCGGTTGATGCGCATCACAACAGATGGGAATTCTCCTGAATTCGATACCATCAACAATGACCAGGTTGATCTGTCAGAGGTAGCGATCGAGCAAGCATATTATGAAGAGATTTTCACTCTGCTGGCTTCTGAAATTGCTCAGTTCCCTTACAAGCAGCGCAGAGCACTGCTGATCGACCTGTCGAACCGGATGTGTTTCGATGATCAGCCTTCTTCCTTGCAAGCAGCCTTTATAAAGGCGAATATCCGATTGCAAGAGTACCGGCAGCCGCTACCAGCGGACCATAGAGAACGTAGCAGGCACTCAGCCCTTTTGCATGAAGCGTATAAGCGAGTAGCCCACCTTTTTTCCTGCTTGCACGAATGCACGGTAGCATGAGCCGGAGGCTCTCAATATTCCGTGGTTCTACCTGCTCCTGCTGGTGGCAGCTGCGATTGTATCCATGATCGCCGCCATACTCAGCGCGCAGCTAGCATCCCGTCGTCCAGTGATGGAGGCTTTACGCGACCTGTAGATGTAGGGGTGCAATGATAAACATGAGCAAATGAATCAGGGATGTAGGGACGCGATTGATCGCGTCCCTACATCCCTGATTCATTTTTGACGATTCATCATTGCGTCCTCTTCCCAGGACGATTCCCGCAGATGTGGGCGCAATGAATTGCTCATCCCCCCGCTGTTGGCGATACCGTCGGACCCGCCGTCGGCGTCCCGCTCCCAGGTGAGGCAGTGGGTGTCGGCGTTGCTCCAATATTGATGCTCTGGTCATCGAATGACTTGAGGTCAATGGTGGGGCTTGTCGAACCAGGGATATTCAGGTAGGTGACGGTAACAGTATCGCCAGCTTGCACAAGCGGCAATTTGGGCGACAGGGTAAGATTGGCCGTAAAGATGGCGTGTTGCCCCGCGATCTGAATGTAGTAGATGGTGTTGGTGCCCTGTTGCACCGGGGAGATACGCAGCACCTTGCCCGTTACCGTTTGTGTCGTACCACCCGTTGGGGAAGAAGCTCCGCATGTATTCGTTACATTGTTCTGCGCCAGCCATGTTTTATAGTCATTCAGGACTGCTGAAAGAGTCGGCTCGAACTGCACATTGCCACCGTTCAGTTTTTGGGCGTCTAGCATGCCCACATCCTGGTAAATGCCTCCACTAGAGTATATGGCAGTCCAGGTCGGAACCCCGCAAATCTGGTACAGTTGGAAACTGTCTACATTATAGCGCAGGATGTTAGCACGAGTGGAGGCGAAGGTGTTTTGTACGTTGGTACCAATGCCCAGCCCCGATGCCGATGTGTAAAAATGCGCTTCGTTCTTGTGCGTATCGAAGAGAAAGATGCCTGTACTCGAGTTATCGTTGGCGGATGACGAGGTCATGGCAACGAGCCAGACGGGTTGATCCACTTTGTTATAGACCAGCTGCGGATCGCCGGATGGCGTCTGCTGACCGGCGCCGGAGGGATTGAACCAGGGAGCGGAGTGATAGAGGCCCCACCAGGTCAGGTACTGGTTGACGGTGTCGGATGGCATGACGCGATCGACCCAGGGGGGTACCCTATTTGGCGGATAGTCGGTAATTGCCCCTGTGTGCGCATCGACGATCAGCACTTCGCTGAGTTGGTCGCCCGTGTAGCCGCGCGTTGGCTGCATCAGGGAGATCGTCCAGAAGGGATGGAAACTGTCGTCAAGCTCCAGCGTGGGATCAACCAGTTTGCCGTAGGTATAGCCACTCAAGTAAACGTGGCGCAGCAGGTCCTGGTTGAAGATGGCACCCGGCAGGTAGGCGATGGTATCGTTGGGGCCAACATGCAACTTCGCCTGGGCATTCGGGTCTTCGGCATCGACGACGACAAAGCCGGGCGTTGTGGAATTGGACAGGTTGATGAAGATGTTGTTGTAGCTCATTGGAGCTACATAGTAGAGGTGATTATTGATGGATTGTAATGTGTAGCTATTCGGGTCCAGGTTGTACGACGAGCCATAGTTCTGACCGTTGGAACCAAGTACCTGCTGGCCCTTGAAGTTTGCAATGCCGGAACTTACCAGCACGATATTATTAGGGTCTGTAGGCAACAGGGGAGTGGTGGACTTTTCGACGGTGACGTTTGGAATGGCGGCCAGAGCC
>VBFM01000391.1:0-14041 GCA_005882595.1 Chloroflexota bacterium | reverse complement strand
ACCACGATGCCGATGCCTGCCGCTACCACTAAACCAAAGATGCCTGCCGCGATTGCTCCCCGTGAGATGTCAGCCGGAAGTTGTGTTGAAGTTTTGCGCGTGCTCGTCCGGCCCTGGCTGGCGGCGGAGATGTCTTCGAGGGTACTGAGCGCGGGACGAGCGAAAGCAAAAAGATTGCCTATACTACTAATGACCAGTGGCCAGAGCACCCATTGCCATCCTCCAAAGGGACCTGTCAGGGCCGGTTCGGAGAAGTAGACAATGGCAAGGCAGAGCAGGTAGTTGAAGATGGAGTAGCCCACAAGCCACCTGATAAATTTGCCTCTGTTGAACACGTCGCGTCGTCCAAAGCCCAGTCGTCCAATGGTGAGTATGACCATAACGATGGCGGTGCCGATGAGCGCCAGTAACAGGATAATCATAACTGTATCTCCTGATCGTTGTATGGGTTGGAATCTCGCGAGACTACAACCCAGGAGTTGGCCATCCCTGATGGATCGCCATTAATTGTTTGCTAATGTATCCAGTAGGGAAACGATGACGTAAACGATAATATCGGAATATCCTCCACTATTGTAGTGTTCCTAGAGGTAATAAGCAACTATCTCATTCAATGCCCTACAATAGAATTACGCAGGATAGGTGAGCAGGTTTAACGCGTTGTAACGTATTGCTGGGTCACCAGACTATACTGTATCATTTTGCTTCTATTGTTTGTAGCAGTATTTCTCACTAGGGCGACCGCGAGGATCGCCCGTACAATACCAACTTGCTCGCCTTATATGTAATCGTATATTGTACGGGCGACCCTCGCGGTCGCCCTGGAAGTGGAAGAAACGAACTGGAAGAAACGAAAAGGAGCCATTAAACTCATGCAATTGTTTGGAAAAAAATCGAGAAACCAGATTGAAAAACTCCCGGACGGGCAAGACCGTCTTCCCCCCGGACAATACCTGACAAGCAAATGGCCTATATTGAATTATGAACGCACGCCGAATCGTCTTCCTACCGATTGGAAGTTGAGGGTGACGGGGAAGGTGGAACATCCCTTTGAACTGACATGGGAAGAGTTGCTGGCGCTGCCGCGCACAACCATTACCACCGATATTCATTGCGTTACGACCTGGAGTCGCTACGATAATAGCTGGGAAGGCGTGCATATTCGCGAGATTTTGCAGCGCGCAAAACCTTTGCCCGAGGCGAAGTTCGTCATGGCGCACTCGTGGACGGGGTATACCACCAATCTCCCCCTTGCCGATCTGAATGATGACGATGTACTCATCGCGCTCAAACATGATGGACAGGATTTGGAACCCGACCACGGCGGCCCCATTCGCCTGGTCGTGCCGAAATTGTACTTCTATAAGAGCGCGAAATGGTTCGACGGCCTTGAGTTTATGGAGCGTGATCGCCCTGGCTTCTGGGAGCAGCGCGGCTATCATAACCATGCTGATCCCTGGAAAGAGGAGCGATACTGGTAAAGACTCCGCCCGCTTGAGCATGTTCAGGCGCAAACAAAAACTCACTCGTGGGATCATGCGCCCTATAGCGTTGCAAGGCGAGTTCACGGTGCTGCACAGCATAGCAATAGACGCAGCCATGCGGGCAGGTATCGTACTCGCCAATGTCTTTCGAGGCGAAACAGCCGCACTCTTTGCGATTGCCCTTTTGACGTGTTTTTCCCGCGATAGGCTTTCCGGAAACTCTTTCAATGCGGTTGGCATCAACACAACGCGCTTCCTCTATTATTCCAGATATAAGCAATTTTTCCTGAGAACAGCTTCTAAGTTGCATGTCATAGGAAGACGCGATATGAGCAAGGTCAGTCACCAACTCACGTACTTGCTCCCATGACATTGCCTCGTGTTCACTCCAGTCAAACCCAAATTCCTGCGCAGCCCAGTTCATATTGCGCCGCGTTTTCTTGTAAATCTGCCCGAACGAAACAACAACCTCATTCGTCGTTCTCTCTAAAGATCGCGCAAGTGTCTCAAAATTGCGGCGGTGCCAATCGATATCGGTCAAGGAAGAAATGATAATTGGATCATAACGCCAGATAGCTACATCAGGCCCATACTCTCCAGCAAGCTTTTTCATATGTTCTATGGTATGTGTGTAGTTGATTACCCTGAACTCAAGCTCGCGCGGATAGCCGTTGATAGTATGTTGGACGATAAACGGATATTCATTATCGCGAATTTCGGGCAGGTACTTGAGAAATGGGCCAATATTCTTTGTCCAGAATACAAAGCCATCCACGCTCTCCGGCGACAATTCGATAGTATAAACCTGCCGCCCATACGGATTGACCATCTTGCAATAACCCGCCTGCAAACGGTTCATGAACCATTCGCCGTAAAAGGTAGGTATGTCCGTTTTATAGCTCGCTGAGATAATCATGAAGACCTATCTTTCATTCGCAACCTCGCGCTTCCCCGTCACCTCATACGTCTGTTCCGTCATCAGCGACAGGAGGTAGTCATCGTCCAGGAGTTTGAGCAGCACCCACTTGTCCGCCGGATTGTACACGAGCATCTCGGTTGTGCCTGTTCGCACAATTTGCACTGCCAGGTTATTTCTCTTGATGACCTTCTTGATATTCTCAATCGTGATTTTCCCCCAGTAGGGCTTCTCGGCGATATTCCTGAGCTTCACCAGCTTCATGAGGTGCCCCTCGCAATCTCTGGAGAACTCTTCAAAGTTCTGGATGGGCACGGTGGCGCGAATCGTCTCCAATGTCTCTTTCGCCACTTTGCGCACCATCTCAAAGAAACGGAAAATCTCTTGAAAGTGGTCTTTCTTGAGAATGAACATCATGCCGCCGGAGCTGATGCAATCGACAAAGTGGTCAAAGAGAAACACCGGCTCGGCGATGCGGTCATAGATACCATCGCTGAACACCATGGCGAAAAAGCGTGAACGGCTCAGCATCTTTTTCTGCGAATAGGCGCGGAAGAAGTAGACGGGATCGCCCTCCGGCGGCTGAACCGCGATGACATAGAAGCGTATGCCGGAAACAAACTTCTCGTCTGCCTGGAACACCTCTACATCGGCAAGCTTCAACCTCGTGCGCACCAGGCTGGCTTTCATGCGTGTGACTGCGTAATACCAGGTTGCCGTTGCTGTATTCCTTTTTCTTGTGCGCCAGCGTATACGCAGCCACACTGCGGAAGGTCTCCGTCAATTCCCTGGACAGGAGCAGCCGTTCAAAGTGCGGCACCACTTCGTCTTTAAGCGACGACGCCAGGCAGACGGTCACTTCACATTCGCTTAAGTCAAGCTCCAGGATGCGTTCAAAGATGCTCTTTGCTGCTGTCTTTGTTGTCATTGTTCACGAACCCTTTTTTCAAGAAACATTCCATCCCCAATGTCAATGAGATGTATGGTTTCACCGAGCGCGACCCGGTGATGGGTAATGAGCGCGTGGGGCACCTCGCTCTTCTCTACCGTAATTTCGTAGAGGTGGTAGCCCATCAGGTTCAGCATAGGGTTGACGTGGATCATATTCGAGTTCACGTATACTATTCCTAACACGGCTATAAAAATCAGTAGCGCCGCTCCCTGCTGCCATCCATCAAGCGGAAAGGCCACGAACGGAATAAGGTAACTGGCAATATAACTCATCACGTCCGCGTCGCGCCTCTGCATCCCCGTCACCTTCGTCTGAAACGAGCCTAACCTCGGCGCGAACCGCAAGAAATACAATACCATGATGATAAGCCCCGCCAGGCCAACAGCGAGAGTGACGATAGCCCAGATTGGCTGTTTCCCAATAAAAAGCAAGAAAAAGATGAGCGCCAGCGGAAAGTACGAACTGAGAAAGAGCATGCATCGTACAAGCAATGTAGGCATAGCAACCATCCTTTCCGGCTGACGCTCCCCTTCGCGCTATAAAGTCACGACGAGTTGTTTTTATGGATTGGTTTGGGCAGTTCTTCCAGGGATGAGTATAGCAGAGTGGGGATAATATAGAAAGATGCATGTGCAGAAGCACCAGGGTCTGTGAATGATCGCCAGGAATACGATTTGACTTCCAGGGCAACCCTCGCGGTCGCCCAAACCTAATCCGGAAAGCCAGGCACAGAGCTGGACAATCCGTAGGGGCGAGGGCGGACGATGAGGGGTTGGGAGGGCCTTTATGGTCGCCCGGGGGCGGGGTGTGGCTCGCCCTACAGACGTTGATGGGCTTGTTGTTAGGTTGATGCGTATTGGGCGACCCCGGCAGCGACACATCGGCATCTGACATTATGATGGATAGTGATGTAGGGTTCTACGACTGAACGGCGTGTAATTTAGAGCAAGTGGTGCTCCATGGCATAGCGGGTGGCCGCACTGCGCGTGGAGACCCCAATTTTCCCATAGATCGAGGTCAGATGAGTATTAACGGTCCGCGGACTAATGACCAACTGGTCGGCCACTTGCTCATTCGTCATCCCCTGGGCCACTAGGCACAGCACCGCCACCTCACGTGCCGTGAGTCCAGCCGGATAGGAAATTGCAACCTTCGCAGGATGAGGTCCATCGGGAACTATTGTGGTTGATATCGCAGTTTCTCGTGCGGCGAAGGCCTGATCAGGCGTCATCGACCGTCCTTCAGCCCACGCAGCCGCAAAGAGTTTCTCACCCAGTTTGGCCCGTGCGGCTGCTACTGAGCACATGTAGTCGTCTCGCTCGATGGGCAGCATAGGTGCCTCAATTGCTTCGCGTAGGGATTCTGCAGCTCCCCAGAGATATGTACCCCAGGTCGTTTCTCCCTGCGTCGCAGCAAGACTTGCTAAGCCTTCTAAACAGGAGGCAATCAACAGCTTGTTGCCCATCTCTTTAGCTATTACATAGCTCTCCTCATAGAGAGCACGCGCCCTTGTAGAGTCTTTCTGTAAGCTAGCCACACGTCCCAGGTGGAAGAGGGCTTCGACTAAGCCTCGCCTGTCCTCCACCTCATCCTTAAAAAATCCCAAACTCTCCTCTATGAGAGAATGTGCCATTACAATATTTCCTTGATAAAGTTCAACCTGTCCCAATAAGCCGAGAGCGTAGGCGATACCAGCTTTGTCCTTCGGCTCATTACGACAAAGCGTGAGACATTCTTCCGCCAAGGAGCGTGCTCTGGTAGAATCGCCTTGGGCAAAGGTCACACGCGCCAGTTGGAAGAGAGCTAAGCCTATCCCTAACTTGAAGCTGATTTCTTGGGAGAATGCCCGGCATTCCGCGGCTAGAGCCTGCGACTTTGTAAAATTACCCTGAGTAAAGGTCACACGCGCCAGTTGGAAAAGCGCATAGACAATACTCCCTTTATTACCAACCTTTCTGAAGACCGAAAGGCTCTCCTCAAATAGTGAACTTGCCTGTGCGTACTTTCCCTCATCGAAAGCAATTACACCCATTGCGAAGAAAATATCACCGGTACCCCATTCAATGCCCTCCTCCCTGAAGAGTACTGTAGCCTCCTCTAGCAGTGAGCGAGCAGATGTGAAGTTGCCTCTCATCCCGGCAACACTTCCTAATAGATAGGTTGAACGTGCAATTCTACCTTTATCTCCAAGTGATCGATAGAGTTTCAGGCCCTCTCTGCATAGCTCTTCTGCCTTGTCGATATCGTACTGACTGAGAGCCAACGCCCCAGCTGCATTGAGCGCCTTGGCTCGCACAGCGCTAGAAATAGGCGCAGGTGTTGTGAGTCCCCGCTCCAGATATTGTCTTCCCTCATTTTCATAACCACGAGCTGTCCAGAACGTCTCCAAAGCTCCACCCAATCGCAAAAACGCTTCCACGTCTTGACAGTCTATCAACCAATTCAGCGCGGCTCGTAAGTTATCGGTTTCCCGTTCCAGCTGATCCAGCCACTTCTTATCCTCTGCACCAACCAGTTCCGGCTCTATCTCTTCAGCCAGAGCTAAATAGTAGTTGGCGTGAACACGCCTGGCTATCTCCACCTCCCCATTCGCCGTAAGGCACTCTAGCCCATACTCACGGATCGTCTCTAGCAGCATTAGCCGTGATTCCTGCCCCTCCACCGTCTGTTCGGATTGTTGCAGCAAGCTCTTGTCGATAAGCGAGGCTACTCTATTCAAAATCTGTTCTGCACTGTCGCCGTCTCCAAGGGCAGAATGTACAGCCTCTACCGCCTCTAATGTGCAGCCTCCGACGAAGACTGAAAGCTGCCGGAAGAGCCGTTGTTCCTGCTCATTTAACAGATTGTAGCTCCACTCGATGGTGTTGCGCAGAGTCTGCTGGCGCGCCGGTACATCCCGCGACATACCTGTCAAGACCTGTAAACGCTGACCCAGTCGCGCCAGCAGAGCCTGCGGAGTGAGCAATTTCATGCGGGCAGCAGCCAACTCAATGGCCAGTGGTAGTCCATCCAAGCGAGCGCAGATCTCAACGATTGCGCGAGCGTTGGCGCTCGTCATCTGAAAATCGGGCTTTACTGCCTGAGCTCTCAGGATGAAGAGGGCAACCGATGCATATTGCGAGAGTACTGTGAGATCCGGCAGTTGTTTGGGATCGGGCAACGCCAGCGGTGGCACGACGAACTCGTGCTCGGCTCGCACGTGCAGCACCTCCCTGCTCGTCACCAGTACCTTGAGCTGTGGGCAAGCCACAAGCAAGGTTGCTACCTGCTCTGCCGCGCTCACCACCTGCTCGAAGTTGTCCAGCAGCAGCAGCATGTGCTTCTGTCGCAGTTCTTCCTTTAGACGCTCCAGGAGCGATTGGCCAACCCCTTCCCAGAGGCCGAGCGTCTCGACGATGGTAGGCACCACATAGGCAGGATCGCTGATGGGAGCCAGGTTCACGAAAAACACGCCATCAGCGAACAGATCACTCAGTTCCGCCGCCACCTGCAACCCAAGGCGAGTCTTACCGGAGCCACCGGAACCTGTCAGGGTGACCAGGCGTATATCCTCGCGGTGCAGCAGATCCCCGACGACCGCCAATTCCTTCTCACGCCCAAGAAACGGGGTAGGCTGGACGGGTAAGTTGTTAGGGAAGTTATCGAGGGTTCTCAAGGCCGGGAAGTTGGCAGGGAGATCTGAGATGACAAGCTGGAAAAGACGCCTGGGGCGACCCAGGTCCTTGAGGCGATATTCCCCTAGCTCCCGCAGACCCACGTCATCCGGCAGGTCCTGCTCCACCAGCATACAGGTCGTCTGGGAGAGCAGGACCTGCCCACCGTGCCCGGCGCTCATGATGCGTGCGGCGCGATGCACATCCAGGCCAACGTAGCCTTCGGATGTGAGTGATGGTTCTCCCGTATGCAGGCCCATGCGCACGCGCACTGCCACACTTTCCGGCCAGGGATGATTGGAAATGGCCCGTTGTGCATCAACCGCCGCTAACACGGCATCTGTGGCGCGTGCAAAAGCGACGAAGAAGGCATCTCCCTGCGTGTCCACCTCACGACCACTCCATTCCTGGAATACAGCACGCAGTAGCTGTCGGCACTCTGAGAGCATGTCAGTGTAGTGGTCACCCAACTGCTGGAGCAGATGTGTAGACCCCTCGATGTCAGTGAAGAGAAGTGTGACCGTACCCCTCGGTAGATCACCAATGGAAACGCTCCTTTGCCCGGCTTCAGATAGATATAGAGAAGATTCTGCTTTAGCAGCTTCTTCCAGAGCCAGAGCAAAATCCTTTACGCTCGCAAAGCGCTGCTGCGGATCTTTGGCGAGCGCTCTGATTACAACCTGTTCAACTGCTGGTGGTATCGTTGGCACCCTTTCACGCAGAGACGGGGAAGCAACTAAGAGATGCTGGCTCTCCATCTCCGCAAACGTCCACCCAGAAAAAGGCCAATCTCCACTGAGCCATTCATAGACCACCACAGCCAGAGAATACTGATCGCTGGCTGGGACCGGATGCCCCTGGATCTGCTCAGGAGCCATATAGGCCGAGGTCCTGACCATCCCCTGGGTCTGCCGGGAGTATGAGCTTTGGCCTGTGAAAGCCAGGCCAAAGTCAGAGAGCAAGAGTTCATGGTTATGCCCAATCACGATGTTCTCAGGCTTGATATCGCAATGCACCCGCCCTAGCTCATGGACATAATGTAAAGCCTCGGCCAGTTGTTTCACGTAGGAGACGACGATGTCGAGTGGTACCAGGGTGCCTTTTGGGTGGCGCTGGCGCAAGGTGCCATTGGGGGCATACTCCATGATCAGAAAGGGGCGGCCATCTTTGACGTCAAAATCGAAGAGGCGCACGATATGAGGGTGCACAAGGCGCGCAATCAAGCGTGCTTCAGCGTGGAGTTGCTCACTATCCTCGTTCGTCAAGTGGACACGCAGCACTTTAATGGCCGCCTGCATGCCAAGGTGCAGGTGTTCCCCCAGGTAGACTTCCGCAATGATGCCCTGACCAAGCAGTCGGAGCAGGCGATAGTTGCCAATCTGCTGACCTACACGGTCAGTCACGGCTGCACCTCCTCTTGTTGCATGCCTGTTGCCGAGAAAGAAACGCCTCGATGAAGATCGGGATGAGCCTCGTACTCTTCTCATTACTCTATCACCTGTATAACCACGACTGCAAACTAGTGCCTCTTCCTTTTCCTTATTTCTTACTCGGTCTACAACATTATTATCGCTATACACATATGTTATATATATCATCAGGAGGAACACTCACATGCAACACATCTGCGTCTTCGCAGGCTCAAATTACGGCAATCGTCCCGAATACCGGCAAGCAGCACAGGCACTGGGCCAGGAGCTTGTGGCTCGTGGGCTTGGACTCGTCTACGGAGGAGCCAGCGTGGGACTGATGGGGGTGATCGCTGATAGCGTTCTGGCTCCTGGAGGGGAAGTCATCGGCGTCATACCGCGCGGCTTGTTCAAGCGGGAGTTTCCGCATAGTGGCCTCACCCAGTTGCACGAGGTAGGCAGCATGCACGAGCGTAAAGCACTAATGGCCGACCTTGCAGATGGATTTATTGCGCTGCCCGGCGGCTTTGGAACGTTCGACGAACTCTTCGAGATCACCACGTGGGCGCAACTTGGGCTGCACAGCAAGCCGGTCGGGCTGCTTGATGTCGCAGGCTATTTTACACCCTTGCTGGCGCTCATCACGCATGCCTCGACGGAAGGTTTCATTCCACCTCGTCATATCGACATCATTCTCCGTGAATCTACGCCGTCCGCCCTGCTAGATCGCTTCGAGTCCTATAAGCCTTTGACCGGCGTAGACAAATGGACTGATACTCCACCTGAACCTTGAGGAGTAGCTTTCACATTGACACCGGATTTGGTACAATACACGTAGCAACGTCAACGTTGTGTCAGTCTTGATCTCCGTTACGTATGGAAAGGAGCTTATCATGGCAAACAAAGAACAGAAGAAAGCGCAAAAAAGTCCCCCGAAATCCAATAAACAGAAGAAGGAGATGCTGAAAGAGAAGAAAGCAGCCAAACAGAACTCCGGCATCTCATTGAAAAAAGAGTAATCGCTAATAGAGTGTGTCCAGGCCAGGGCGACCGCCTGACTTTTAGCCACAACTTTCGAGTCAAGGATCAGAAGAAGAGTCGAGAGAAAGTCGAGCCGCTAACTGGACGCCTTCGAGCAAGGCTTGGATGTAGAGCCATCCGCGCCACAGCGTTTTCGGGGTCAATATCGCCCTGGCCGTTGTTCATGCGGCGCGTCCATCCCGGTCGCCCTGGCCGTCAAATTCGCCTCCCACAATACACAACCTGGTCTCTACCCGCTATAATCATAAGTACTATGTAATTTGTACGCGCCGTTACACGCACAATTCTCTTTATTCCGACTGCCATCAGCCAGGTGAACTGCGTTCTATCTGCTTTCAGGCAATCGGGTTGGTATATACTTGACATTATTGTTACAATGCGGGTAGGATGCCATCCAGGAATGTGCTATACTTGCTCTCAACAGCAGTGCGGAACAAGCGCGTATCGTATGAGCAGAGCGAGAAGAACAGGGGATCATATGCAGCCACAGTTTCATCAAGATGCAAACAAACGCAACTATCCCCACAATCCTGGAAAAGGGATGACACCCGATTCTTCGAATGCGCAGCCAGAACAGGAAGATCAGTGGGCCGTTCTTCGGCACGAGGTGGAGGATGAGCATGTGATGCGGAATGATGAGAACAGCGGGCGAGAGCGATCTGATTGGGATCAGCGCGATACAGAAGATGATGCCTACGCTTCCCCCAATCCCTATGACTATTATGATCAGGCGCCAAACCATGTAGATATTGTCGTCGCAGGCGTTGGCGGTGGTGGCATGAATGCCGTCAACCGTATGATTAACGCGCGTGTGCGTGGAGTGCGCTTTGTCACTATGAATACCGACGCGCAGGTACTCGACCTTTCAGTGGCCCCCACGCGCATCTGCCTGGGACATCACTATACAAAGGGACTGGGTTCGGGTGGTAATGCCGCGGTTGGCGCGCGGGCAGCAGCCGAGAGTGCAGAAGAAATTCAGGAGGCGTTTGACAATGCCGACCTGGTATTTATCGCGGCTGGCATGGGTGGCGGCACAGGTACCGGTGGGGCACCCGTCGTCGCTTCACTGGCGAAGAAAATGGGCGCGCTGACCATTGGCATCGTCACCCTACCCTTTTCCTTTGAAGGCTCACGCCGCAAGCGCATCGCGGAAGATGGCCTGATTGCACTAGGTGGAGAGGTTGACGCGCTGATTACCGTGCCGAATGACCGCCTGCTAGCAGTCACTGGGCGCGATCGCAGTCTTGCTTGACGTGCTGCGCCAGGGCGTGCAGGGTATCGCCGAGGTCATCAACGTTCCCGGGCTGGTGAACGTCGATTTCGCCGATGTGCGCAGCGTGCTGCGTGAAGCTGGAACCGCCCTCATGAGCATCGGCCAGGGACAGGGGCGCAACCGTGCGCAGCGTGCCGCCGAGGAAGCAATCGCGGGCGGTTTTCTCAACGTGGCGATTCGCGGGGCCCAACGCGTGCTCTTCAATATCAGCGGTGGCGAAGATATGACGCTCTTTGAGGTCAACGAGGTGGCTGAATTTATCGGCAGTGCCATCGATTACACGGCGGACATTACCTTCGGCGCGGTCATCGATCCCTCCCTGGACGATGTGATTCGCGTCACTTTGATTGCTGCCGGTATGCAGGAAGCGCGTACCGCCCGTATTCCGGCGATCCACCTGGAGCAGCAACCACCCCAACGCGGGCCGCACGCGTCGCATACTCCTGCCGCGCCGCCACCCGCTGGTTCGTCGCAAATGCCCATGTCAACGCGGCCACCACAGCCACGACATGATGACTATACGCAATCTCAGCCGCAAGGGATTGCACAAACGCCTGCACGCATGCCGGAGCCATCTATCTCGCCAACGCCGTCCATACAACCATTCGAGAGGCCTGCTCGTCCATTGGGACCACAGGCTCGTCCACACCGCAGCCTCGATGATTTGCGCGGCCTGCGCAGCATGGGTCGTCGCCAGGAAGAGCCGCGCGCGCATCGTCTACCACGGCGAACAGGCGACGAGGCCGACAACGAGGATGCAGACATCGATGTCCCCCCGTTCATGAAGAAATATCAGTAGGGACAAGGAGTGGGGAGCTAGAGTGAGGGGGCCTCGTGCTTGTCCTATGGGCTTTCTCGATCCCCAGGGAGGACAAGCACAAGGCCCCCTCACCACACCGGCCC
Source organism: Chloroflexota bacterium (assembly GCA_005882595.1). Taxonomy (GTDB): domain Bacteria; phylum Chloroflexota; class Ktedonobacteria; order Ktedonobacterales; family Ktedonobacteraceae; genus VBFM01. Next base: position 2,410 of record VBFM01000391.1, on the reverse strand, counting down.
ACTCCTTGTCCCTACTCTTTGTCGGAAGCTAAAGCGCGACCGCGTTCGCCGCCCTTTTTGCCGATTTTGGAATAAAACTCCGAGCCTTGCTGACGTTTAGTCGATTCGCCGCCCTTTTTGCCAATCTCGGCATAGAATTGTGGCCCCCGTTTCTCCTTTACAGTTTCGCCACCTTTTTTGCCAATTTTGGAATAGAACTCCGGCCCGTACTTCTCACGTACAGCCTGGCCGCCGCGCTTTGCCTTCTGTGATCCAGGTTCTGGTCCACGTTTGTTGTTTGCCATAGAAAGTCCCGCCCTTCTTTAACTCGTACTACCACGTTTGCCCAACACATACAAACAAAACGGTGAGACATCCCATATACAGAACATCTCGCTGCTTCCTACTGCGACCGATGCCCTTCCGCCTGCGACCGCGCCTGGGCTACGCGATTGGCTATCATCGCAGCCGTGATTCCCGCGCCTACTCCATTATCAATGTTGACAACAGAGAGACCCGGCGCGCAGGTTTGTAACATCGCCAGCAATGCGGCAACACCTTTGCCACCCATTCCATAGCCAATCGAGGTTGGTAAACCAATCACCGGGACCGGCACCAACCCTGCTACCACCGACGGTAACGCGCCATCCATGCCGGCCGCCACGATGATCGCATCGGTGCCCCGCGCGAGCAAATCGCGCAAGGGGTTCACTAAACGATGCAATCCCGCCACGCCCACATCATAAATACACGTCACCTGGCAGCCCATCTCTTCTGCAATCAGTGCTGCCTCCTCCGCCACCGGAATATCGGACGTGCCGGCGCTGATCACGCCAACCTGTCCTCCCGTGCTACGATGTACGTAATCTGGACTGTAGATGACTACCGCTCGAGCCGCCTCGCGCACACGCACTTCATATGCTGAAAACGACTCCCGCAGTACCTCTACAGCCTCCGACCGAACCCGACTGATAATCGCCCGACCCGAACCCGCCAGAAGCGCTCGCGCCATCGCGATGATTTGGCCTGTCTCCTTCGTCTCGCCGAAAATGACCTCCGGCACGCCTTTGCGCTGCTCACGTTCCGGGTCCGCGCGAATATCGATTATTGGTGAGAACCTGGTACTCCCAGAGTTTTGTGACTGTTGCTGAAATCCATTGGAATCATGCGCCAACTCATCCGGCTCGATTTCCTGCCTGTTCTCTCTATCCCCCTGCTCGAAAGCCTCGTGGCCGAACAAATGGAGCAACGATTCCCACTCTTCTTCAGCATGCTGACCCACAAAAATATACATCCTTACTAAAGCTTAATACACAAATCTCATTTGGGAGTTTTCCAACCAGTCACAGTTTAGCATAGTTGAACCAAATGAGCAAGCCAACAATGTCGTATTCTTCAAGTCCCAGACCAGCCTGGTGGACAGGAAAGCACTCTACCAGGCAGCGTTGCCCGTCTATGATATAATGTACACGCATCGCCAAATCATCACCCACTACCCAGTCAACCCCCTCTCTACCTAGTCCCATACATACTCGTATATTGAGATAACGTCAAATACAGCAATTTGGAAACTTGTTCAGTTAATTATATTGCAGAGCGATTGAGAAGTAAAGGATGCGCAAATTCTTGAGTGGATAATTAGTTGTAGAGAAATGAGCGGCAAGGGATCATCCCGAACAGCATAAGAACTCAACATCAATAGAGCCAGAAGCCTACAACAGGCAGTTTCTCACCACTTCAGGAGAAAAATTGCTCCACACGTACGGGTAGGTTTGGTACGATCCGAGAGGATAAGGTTTGCTGTCCACGAAAGGTACCGAGCGAATGATACTCACCCGATTCTAACACCGAGACTTGAACGGTACCAGCCTCAACATTGACAATCCAATATTCCTGAACGCCAGCTTCAGCATACTTTTCGTACTTGCTCACTCGATCCAAAAAGGCTGTGCTAGGTGAAGCTACTTCAACCACCAGGTCAGGCGCACCTATCATCTTTTTCTTTTGCATTCTGCTCAGGTGAGCATTGAGGACGACGAATACATCCGGCTGAAACACATCTTTCGATGACAATTGCACATCAAATGGGGCAACACGCACCTTGCCCAGACCGACAAACTCGACATGCACTAACAGGTAATGAGCAATACGTAACACAGCATCTTGATGTGGGCCATCAGGTGCAGGAGCCATCACCAGCACTCCATTCACAATTTCGTACCGTTGCCCATCGTCGGGCAACGATGCATAATCATCATACGTCCAGGAGCCTTGTTCCGGCCCTGGCACCCAATCAGCAGGAAGAACCATTGATGCTCGCTCAACGGTTGTCATCTCAACCCTGCCTTTCTTTAAGGAGGAAACACGATGCAGCTAAGAATATCCGTGTATCATAAAGGTACCATAAATTGAAGCGCCTGCCAACCCCGCA
>VBFM01000390.1:0-6520 GCA_005882595.1 Chloroflexota bacterium | reverse complement strand
TCCATCCGGGCTCCAGGCCACTGCGAGGACCGGAGCGGGATGCGGCAAGGTCTCCAGCAGAGTGCCCGTCTTCGAGTCCCAGAGCCGGACGAGCGCATCATTCCCGCTGCTGGCCACCGTTCGTCCATCGGGGGCAAAGGCCACGCCGAGGACGCTGGTGGGTTGCCACACGCTCCAGAGCGGGGCTCCACGCTCCAAATCCCATAGGGTGATCGTGCCATCCCAGCTCCCGCTGGCGAGTCGGCCTTCGTCCGGGCTGAAGGCGAGGGTCAACACCATGTCGGTATGCGCCCGCCAGAGCAGGTGCAGACGCTGACCCGCCTCTCGCCACACCCGCACTTCCCCGCACCTGCCGCCTGCCGCCCAGTACTGCCCGTTGCTGCTGATGGCCACCACAAAGGTAGAATCCAGCGCCTCGGTAAAGACAGTATCACGGAACGTAGCCCCGGCAAGCGTCGTATCCTGCATCTCGACCCCCTGCAAGTACGCCCCCCGCAGGGTAAGCTGTGACAGATCGAGGCCGCGCAGGTGCCCGCGCAGCTCGCGCAGCAGCGCCAGCAGGTTCGCCGGTCCATAGCCCTGAGCATCGTCCGCCCATTCGCGCAGCAGCGCGCAGGTGCTCCTCCACTTCGCCTCGCCCAGGGTACACACTGCGCAGGCGCGAGAGAAGCGGTGCCACGAGGAGCCACTTTTGCGTCTGCCGCACGTATTCCTTGGCTCCAGCCTGGCAGAGCCCATGCTCGAGCAGGCGCGAGAACCTCCCCTGTTCGATCTCGCTGGTCACCTCCTCAATGAGCCGCTCCGTCACGTACTCCAGCACCACCTCGTGCAGTGTGACGCTGCCCGGCAGCTTTCCCGGCTCGATGAGCGAGCGGCGGCGCAGGGTGTCAATGGCTTCGAGCATCTGCCCCGGAGGTTTCGGCGCGACGAGCAGCGCCTGCAGCTCCTCGAGGCTGAGCGGCTCGCGCCCAATCGCCAGAGCGCGCAGCGCGGTCTGCTCCATGGCGGAGAGCCGGGCGACTTGCTCGGCGAGCAGCTCGCCGATACCCCCGAACAGCACCATGCCCTGTTTGAGGAACAAGCCAATCTTGCCCGCGAAGAGGTCGGCGATGGTCTCGGCCGCGATCTTCAAGGCCAGCGGGTTGCCCGCGTACGCCTGGACGAGGCGCGCCCGTTCCTGCGAAGTCCCCACTACCTCCTTGTCCACGAGCAACTGCTCGCAGGCGTCTGGCTCCAGCCCGGCGAGTCGCAAGGCGCGCACAGGGGAGCGCTTGCCCTCCAGCGGCACCACGTCGGCTGGTTTCTCCCGGCTGGTCAACAGCAAGCAACTCTTGTGTGCCGTTTCGCCCATACGGCGCAGCACGTGCCCAAAACCTTCGTAGCCGGGGCGATAGTGCCCCCCGCTCTCTCCTGCCTGCAGCAGGGCTTCCAGGTTGTCCAGCACCAGCAGCGTCCGCCGCGCCCGCAAGCGCTCGAGCAAGAGGCTGAGGCGTTCCGGCAAGCTCTGGGGCATCGAGACTTCTGGCTGCGGGGAGAGCACCTGCAGGCAGTCGGCAAGCCACGCTTCAAAGGCGGGGGCATCACGCAAGGAGCGAAAGAGCACCACCTCGAAATGCTCGGCCACCCGGTGCATGAGCGTCACTGCCAGCGCCGACTTGCCGATGCCGCCCATGCCCAGTATGCTCACCACCCGGCAATGCTCCTGCACCACCCAGTGCCAAAGGCGGGCCAGTTCAGGCCTTCGCCCATAGAAGCTCGGCACATCCGGCGCATCGTCCCAGTCCACCCGTCGACCCGGAGCAGGCCGAGCTACAGGCAATGCACCGGCGCTGCTTCCCCTGGCTGGCACATTCGGACGCTCTCCCAGCAGGGCGGAGAGCCACGCCTCATCCAGGAGCACCTTCTGGTGTGCCGCTTGCCAGAGCGCGCGGATCTCCTCTTCCTCGCGCCCCAAAGCCCAGGCCTGATGCTCGACACCGAGGGCAATGAAGCGTTTGAGGCGCTCGGCTTTGGGATAACTGCTGCCTGCCTCCCAGCCCAGCACTGCTCCCCGTGAGACCCCGAGGAGCCGGGCCAGTCCGGCTTGCGTGAGATGCATCGCGGTGCGCAGCGTGACCATAGTTTGACCAAAGGCATAGTCGCGCTCGCTATAAATATGGGTCCTCATTGGCATGCGCTCCTTGTGTGAGCCACACGAGGACAGGAATATATAGCAGGGTGAAGTGACCTCTCGTCTGATATCGAGTGACTTCCCCAGTAGATACCTGTACACGAGAGCTGGGATGGTGTACCCCCGCGCGGATGAATGCCTGTATGAGGTGGGATGGGGATGACGTAGCATAACCATCCCACCCCTTCAACTCGTCTAGCATCTATGATAGCAGATGCCCTGGGAGTAGATCAATAAGCGGGCAGAATCATGAGCTTGATTTCCGGTCAAGAAAGAAAAGAGGGCGACAACTTAAGCAAGTTGTCGCCCTCTTTTCCAACGGTACTGCAAAGAAATCAGAGCGGTATATCTCTTCCCTCAAAGGCAGGTACTAAAAATTCACTTTTCCGATAAACGTAGCCCAGTCCCCGTTGGAGTACTGAGAAGAGAACCAGGTGTTGTTGCTGCTGCCATCATATGAAGTGGCCTCGTAGTCGCCCCAACGCTGGTCACTGGTCGGTACTGTAGCTTTCTTGAGATACAGCGCCGACTCGAACTTGCCTTTTGTATCGGTCGTCAGGCGAGTGGCATACATGATACTTGGATCGATCGAGCTGCTCGTCGTGTCGAAGACCATGAGCAGGTTGCCACTACTGGTCGCCATCAGCGCACCGAAGAAGGCTGCGCGATCCCCTGTGAAGTGGATATTTCCGCTCTGGAAGACGGAACCGCCGGTGATAGTTCCACCGCTGATGGTTGGACTGATTTGACCCCAGAAGGCGGCAGGTACCACCTGCGTCCCGTTGTTGAGACCGGTGTTCAACGAGAACGAGATCAGGCCTTTCTGGAAGACGGGCGTACCACTAATGCGGGTATCATTCGTGTCAACGCATCCACTGCAGCCAGGCTCGTCAGCATTGGGAGGAACGATATAGGTCTTGGTCGAAATGATCGCACCACTGACACAGATCGTCGACTTGCCGGGATTGGCAATGGCCCACACAACCACGCCGGAGCAAGCGGTCGTGAAACAATCGTGTGTTCCATCGCCATTCGTATCGAAGGAGTTGATCAGCAGGCCAACACCGGGGCCAGAGCTGGCCTCGTTCTCAACCGGCTGCAGGGTATCCACCGCTACGCCGTTCGCCTTGAAGCCGTAGAACCCGAAGGCAGTGGCGGAAGCGCCGGATTCCATCGTGGATTTGAGGACCGAGTAGGTTTCAGCGTATACAAACGAGCCGCTCAGATTAAACATGTTACCTGAGAAGTAAATGGCCGTCTGGTCAAAGCCAAACTCGGTGTAATCTGCCACGCAGGTGGGGCAAGAACCCGTTCCGCTGGTAATCGCCATATTGAAGGCGTAGATATTCCACGTGCCGTTTGGATTGTTGGTCTGACTAACAGCAAACCAGTAGCGCGTGACCCTGGTACAGTTGGGATTGATGCCCAACGCGCCCTCAACTTCAAGCATAGCCACCCAAAAGCGACCGTCTTTGGGGTCGTAGAAAGCTCGCGGGTCGCTCATGAATGGAGAGGATGCGCAGCCTGAAGGAGTGGGATTGGGAACGCCGAAAAAGCTTACCGTAGTCTTCGGCCAGCCGGCCTGGCGCGTACCAGAAGTATTATAGACGGCGACCGAGGTGTTGACGCCCTGTAAGACCCAGCTTGAAGAGGCAGCCAGTGCCTGGTCAGGCGGCTGGCAACCACACCTGTCCCCCTGGCCCGCGAACTTGGCCGTCGTGGTGGGTGTGTAGACATCAGCGATCGCAGATGTATCGAGAGGGGCATTTTTGTTATGGGCCGCAGCTTGCTTGCGCTGCGCATAGACTGCGGGGCTAACACCCGTGAGGAAAGGCAGCAGACGGGAGTCATTAACTGCTGTTCCAGCTGGTTCAGCGGGCACATTCTGCATATTTACTGTATGCATCGTTACCATGGGCGCGCTGGCTGGTCTGGCGGAAGTGGCAAGGTTGGTATGAGCGGTACTCTGGCCCTGCCCTTTGGCAAACACAAAAACTGTGCCGAACATTCCTATAAGTAGGATGAGCAAGGCTCCAAATAAGACGAGGGAACCTTTAAAGTGTCTTCGCATAAGTTACAAAACTCCTCATACAAAAAATATGAACAAAGAAAAGGTAATCCTTCCCTGTATAAGGGTAAAGGGTATGCTCTCTTTAATGGGGTAAGAGGAGCGTTGTGATGAGGTTAAGATTTCTTGCTCTGTGTAAAATTTCCGCTATAGAGGGTCACTTTTGTGACAGGGCTGCTGGTCACACAAAAACCCTGCGGGTTGCTAACATCCCCATGCATAACCCGCAGGGAGTGAAGAGGAAATTTTTTTATGCCGTAACGTTACGGCCCTGCGATCTCGCAGTGGTGTTTGGCGTTGTCCCACTCTTCCTGCACGATGTAGGGATTGCCATTGATGACGATGTTGCTGCCATCAGGGTTGAGCGGACCATACGACGTTGAGCACTTGTCGCCTATCTCGGCGCCGGAAGAGTCAAACCAGGCGGTACCCTGTGGATCGGTTGCAATCTCGTTCTGCTCATGCGAGGTTGAATCGACGGTGCTGTCACCTTCGGGATCATGGTTGGGACTGGTCGGCGTGCCGCAGACGCCCACGTCTGGCATCGAGGCATAGAGCGTATTGCCGAAGTTCGAGTGATATGCGCAGAAGACATTGTTGCTGCACTGCCTGTGCGAGGCATCGAAGCAGATAATTTCTCCTTTGACGGTGAAGACAAAGAAGGCATGTTTCAGGGTGGATGTCCAGCCATTGACCTTCTGCGCGTGCGTCACCTCTGCCTGGATTTGTGTGTCAATGAGGAATTTCCCCCCATAACTCTGCCTATCCACCCAGGAGCCGCCCAGTGTGGCATTCGAAGGGAATTGACCGTTAGAGCTTTTATACTGGGTATCGTTGTGAAAGAGCTTCGAGCCGCCAATATCAGCGAAATAACGCAGGATCAGGTTATTGTATCCAGGGGGAACGGATTTTCCTGTTGGTTGCCAGAAGATCGCGTAGGCCACCATCGTTCCGCCTACCACAGGGCCGCCGTGATACGTAAGGTTGGCCTGCCTCGGGTGCTGCGAAGCTCTTTGCGATTTGACCCCAAGGGTGTGCGGCTGGTTGGCTTTTACATTCGCCGCCTGCGCACCGAGCGGTCGAAATACCGCACCGGTCATCAATGCCAGTGCCATCAAGGGTAAAAGCGAGAAAAGCCATGCTTTTCTTTTCATCGAAATCACCTTTTCTTCCTTTATGCTTGCCACACCTTTGTGATGTTCTGTCTATCCCGCTTGCACAAGTTGGCACCCCTTGAGCATAGACGACACAAGCATCATACACTTCATACTGTACCATACAAGACTTTCCCCACGCTTTCACCTGTGTTTCAAGAATTGATGCGCTCCAACCAGAAAATTACATAAGACGGCCTTATCTCAGGTCTCCCTCCCTGGCATCCAAAGGTTGCCCTACGCTGTTCCTGCTGAGCATGAAACGAGCAAATTCACCCCACATATACGCGATGAAGTTCAAAATGAGGCGTGAAACAAAGAAGAGTGCAATGCCAATTATCATCACAATCAACAATTCAACCAGTGAAGATCCGCGAATTTGCCCATCTACCACGATATTGTAGGCCGTCTGCTTTCCAAAGTTGAACACATAAAGGGTATGTGCTGGAACTGCTTTCAGATTGAGGAGCAGCGTATCCACCAGGTAAGCCACCGGCGTCAGGATAAATGCTAGCGAAGTTACCATCAGTGTCACTGTCAGTGTAAAGGAGAAGATGCCGAACGGGAACTTGACCAGCAGGTAGACCAGGCTCTTCCATGTGACGGGATTGGTCAGGCGCGCCCTGAAGGAATGCCACCAGCCTGCATTGTAGAGTGATGGATACGACATAGGCGGGATGTAGACGTTGAGCAAGCTCATGGTGAGCTGGCGCTCGAAAGAGGCCAGGCCCAGCCAGATAAGCATGGTAATGTACAGGATGGGGAAACCAACCCAGATGGCGAGCATGCCAAAGCCCATGGATAGGCCTGTCACCAGCAGGACGAAATACACGATCCCTAGAGGGAGCGCGAAGAGCAGGTACAAGATGTTGTTCAGCGTTGATCGCCGCCCGGAAAGCGGAACGAACATCATACCTGGCATTGCCTGTTGTTGCTCTTGCTGCTGTTGGCGTTCTGACGGCAGCGGTTGTTCATAGAATTGTTGCTGCATGTTGTGGTTCTCCCTTCGCTATTAGCCTATCGTAGCATATACGCGGAAATGAAGCTCAGGTTGTTTTATAATATACAATATGGAGGTTGTTACGTGTCTATTATAAAAGGGCCTTTCTCATTTGAAATGATACAGCT
>VBFM01000389.1:0-6066 GCA_005882595.1 Chloroflexota bacterium | reverse complement strand
CAAGGCGGAGGAGGTCGAGGCGCATCGGATTGCTGAAAGAGAAGCCAGGCGTATTGCCGAAACAGGGTCACAGCGCCCGTATGCTCAGCCGGCGGGTGCGGGTACGACTGCACCATTGCGGTCCCCTAAGTCTGATTTGCGCTGCCCCAATTGTCATGAAGCTATAGAAGAAACGGATACCTATTGTCCCAATTGCCGCTATCTGCTGTCACCTACCGCCTCTGGCCTGCACCGCTTTGCCGCACCGCCGCCAGCGGCGCCGCAAGTGCAGTCTCAGCCGCAAGGAGCGTATGCTGTCCCGCCTGTTGCTCCTCCGCAAGCTCAGCCTCAGCCACAGGGAGCGTATGCCGCACCACCGCCACCTTCTGCCCAATCCATTAGCGAATATCCAACTGTAGAGATGTCGCCAAGGAATGGTTCGCAGGAATCAGAGAGAACTCTGCCCTATAATGTGCAGCAACTGCAGGGCCGCAATTTAAGTTTAGCGGTTGGGTACGAATCGGACCCCGGCATTAAACGCAAGCACAAGCCAAATGAGGATAGCCTCTTCGCACTTCAGGGAGCGAGAACGCATGATTCACAGCCAGAGCAATTTGGTCTGTTTGTAGTCGCCGATGGCATGGGGGGTCATGCCAATGGGCAGGATGCCAGTCGCCTGGCGATCCAAAATATGATTGATTTCATGTTGCCCAGAATCTCAACCGTGACCGTGACCGATGACGACGCGTACTTAAAACTGCTGGAGGAGGGGGTACAGCACGCGAATCAGGCCGTGCACCAGCGCAATATGGAAGAACGGGCCGATATGGGAACGACCATGACCGCTGCACTGGTGATTGGCGCGACCGCCTATGTCGCCAATGTGGGCGATAGCCGCACGTACCTGTATCGCGAACCGCAAGGCCTGAGCAAGATCACCCACGATCACTCGGTGGTGGCCAGCCTGGTAGATGCCGGCATTATCAAGCCGGATGACGTCTATACGCACCCCAAGCGCAACCAGATTTATCGCAGCCTGGGGGAAAAGCAGGTGGTGGAGGTGGATTCGTTCAAGGTTCCATTGCAGGTGGGCGATAAATTGTTGCTGTGCTCAGATGGGCTCTGGGATATGGTACGCGACCCCGAGATCCAACGCGTGATCAGCTCGCCCGCACCCGACCCGACCCAGACCGGCAAAGACCTGATCGATGCCGCGCTCAAAGGTGGCGGTGAAGAGAATGTGAGTGTGATTGTGGTCTCGATCACGGAAGCCTCTGGTCACACCGGCATGACGGGCATTCAGTTGCTTGCCAAGCCCGAAAGCGTTACCGTGCCGGATTTACCACCCATGTGATCAACCGATGCGCCTTAAATTGTCGCAGAATTCTTCCCTGTGCTATAATCAAATCAGGATTCTTGCCTGTGCGCGTGGTTTTTAGCGCAAATACAGGCAGATTTTGGAGGAAGGCGCGTGTCAACAGCTAGTCTTACTTATTTATACGCTGGTATCCTGATTGCTGCCGGTTTTATATTTGTCTTCGTCGCGATGACCCTGGCAAACCTGCTTGCACCACACAACAGAACCAAAGAAAAGCTCCAGACCTATGAGTCTGGCGAAACTCCGATTGGCTCTGCCTGGGTCCAGTACCCGTTGGGTTTCTACATCTTTGCCTTGCTCTTTGTGGCCTTCGATGTAGACATAGTCTTTATCATCTCCTGGGCAGTGGTTTTCAAGCAATTAAGCTTCTTTGGCTTCTTTGAGATTCTTATCTTTATCATCGTACTCGCGCTCGGTCTTGCCTATGCCTGGCGCAAGGGAGTAATTCGATGGATATAGTACCGCGTTCTAAGAGTTTACCTACTTCAAATAGGGGCTATCGCGATCAAAATGCAGCGCTGGCGCGTGACCTGGCGCCGGTAGCGCAGATCACCGGGAAAGAACTGGCGTTGCAAACGATGAAAGGCGAATACCTGGGCATCGAAGTTGATCGCACCAACCTGGTAGCGGTGTCTCGCTTTTTGCGCGACCAGCTGGGCTTTGATCTGTTGGTAAGCATATCTGGAGTGGATATGCTCGATCATCTCGAAACGGTGTATCACCTGCGATCGATCGCGCGCGGACAGTTGCTCCAGATCAAGGTTCGCGTCGATCATGAAAAACCGGAGGTGGACAGCGTCGTTTCTGTCTGGCCGACTGCTAACTGGTTGGAGCGCGAAACCTACGATATGTATGGAATTAAATTCACTGGCCATCCTGACCTGCGGCGTATGCTGCTGGATGATGACTTTGAGGGCTATCCGCTGCTAAAAAGCTTTCACCAGGTGCCCATGACAGTCAAGCCACGCGCGACGACGCAGGTTGATCCGAACATGGCTGTCGCGGGACAGTACCAGCAGAAAGGTGTGGAACACGTGGTGCAGAAGAAAGTGGGACAGGGCAAGGGAGAAAGGCTTCATCCGGGTACACCCACCTTTGGGCATGCTTTCGAAGGTCACCAGGAAGAAGCTAACCAGGAGAATGCTACGCGGCAAGGTGAGTCGGTGCCAGGAACATCTGAACCAGGAAAGTGATGTATGGCATGCCAAAGGCGAGAAGAAGTAAGAAAGCGGCAAAAATAGGGACTGCGCAGTCGCGTGCCGTACGCGCTTCACAAAATACGATGGTGGCGGAGAGGAGTACGGGGACGCCCGCTTCCGCGCCAACACCGGTGAGAGCAGCAGGCGCGGATCGGCGCATTGTCTCTCCGAGGGTGATCGGGCCGCAAAGTCTCATATTTCCCTCGATGGTTGCGCTTGGCTGCTGGGGTATGGCGTTCAGCCTGGCGTATTTCTATACCGACCCTAACCGCTTTATCTTCGCGGGCATGGCGGTGTTGATGGGGCTGCTCTGGACATACAGCGTGGTGGTGCGCATCCGTAAATTGCGGGCGTTGCGGCAAACAAAATAAGCCGTATCATGCCCCCGGGTCCGCTTAGAGACCTGGCGGGATTGCAGTATAAAGAGGAAACTCATGGTTACAAATCAATCGGGATTGCTTCCCGAGTCGATCGAGGGATCAGAGGGCGTCAAAACTCAGGAGATGCTGCTCAATATGGGCCCACAGCACCCAAGCACACACGGGGTCTTACGCCTGGTGCTGATGCTCGAGGGTGAGACCGTGGTGGATTGCACGCCGGTCATCGGCTACCTGCATCGCGGCATCGAGAAAATCCTGGAAAATCGCCCGGTGATGGGCGGCATCCGCTATATGGATAACGCGGACTACCTGTCACCCATGCTGAACGAAATCGCCTATGTAGGCGCGGTCGAGCAGGAGATGGGCATTGAAGCGCCAAAACGCGCGCAGTACATTCGCCTGCTGGTTGGCGAGATGCAGCGTATCGCCAGTCACCTGGTGGCGGTTGGCACGTATGGGCTTGATCTTGGCGCATTTACCCCCGTGCTGTGGACCTTCCGCGACCGCGAGGGCATCCTTTCACTGTTTGAAGCCCTGGGGGGCAGCCGCTTTAATGTGAATTACCTGCGCGTTGGCGGCGTGCTGCACGATTTTCCGAAGGACTGGCTGAAAGAATGCGAGGCGTTTTTCGACCAGTTAGATAAGAACATGGCTGAGCTGGAGACGCTGCTGACCGGTAACGAAATTTTTGAGGCGCGTACTCAGGGAGTGGGCTATATAGATCAGCAGCAGGCCATTGCTTATGGGTTGACCGGCCCCATGCTGCGCGCAAGCGGCGTCAACTGGGACTTGCGCGTCAATCGCCCCTATATGGCCTATCGTGAAGTTCCGGTGAATGTACAGGTGCGCCAGGAGGGCGACTGCTTCGCCCGCTACAAAGTGCGCATGCAGGAAATCTGGGAGAGCATCCGCCTCTGCCGTGTCGCCATTGATAAGATGCCAGGTGGCGCCATCAGTACGCGTACGCCCATCGCGTTGCGTCCGCCGCGCGGCGAAACCTACTTTGCCATTGAGAGCAGCAAGGGTGAACTAGGCATCTACTTTATCAGTGATGGCAGCGAATATCCCTGGCGCGCCAAGATACGCGGGCCATCCTTCGTCAACCTGTCGATTCTACCCGAAATTCTGCGTGGCCATAAAATGGGTGACGTGGTGGCAATTTTAGGCAGCACCGATATCGTGCTGGGAGAAGTTGACCGGTAAACAAACCCTGTAGGGGCGCGATTTATCGCGCCCTCGAAGCACCCTGTAGGGGCACGATTCAGCGCGCCCTTGTATATAGTGGAGTTATTCTATGCGTATCGCAAGTATTTTCGCTGACAACCTGGGAAGCCAACTGTTCAACGGCATCTTCTCGTGGCAGTTCTTGCAGTTCATCGTCGCATTTCTCTCCTTCTTTGGCTTTGTGCTGACCAGCGCTGTGATCTTGATCCTGGCAGAGCGCAAGGTGATGGGCTGGATGCAGGACCGCGTGGGGCCGATACATACAGGTCCCTGGGGACTGCTGCAAACCGTCGCAGACGTGGGTAAACTGCTCATGAAGGAGGATATCCACGCGAGTCAAACAGATAAGACATTGTTCATAGTGGCCCCCTCGGTCTTCCTGGCCCCGGTAATTGGTGCGTTTGCCGTGTTGCCGCTCTCACCCTACGTGGGCCTTCCGGGAACCGCGCTTGCCACCGGTATTGTGTACTATGTGGCGTTGAGTTCAATTGATGTGGTGGGTGTGGTTATGGCAGGCTGGAGTTCCAATAATAAGTACTCGCTGATAGGCGGCCTGCGTTCGGCGGCGCAGATGATCTCCTACGAATTGCCGCTGGTGCTAGCGCTCGTTGGCGTGGTGATGTTGACGAGCATACTGTCGAATTCGGGACTTGGTACTATCTCTGTTCGCGACATGGTGACCTACCAGACCGCGAACCTGTATCCGGGTAAGGGTATAGGATTCTTCGATTTCATCTTCCAGGGCGATACACCCTGGGCGTGGTTCTTCCTGGTGCAGCCCCTGATGTTCGTCATCTACTATACCTGCGGTCTCGCTGAGACCAACCGCGCGCCTTTCGATCTGCCAGAAGCCGAGTCAGAACTGGTCGCGGGGTACCTCACCGAGTATAGCGGCATGCGCTGGGCTTTGTTCTACCTGGGTGAGTATGGAAACATGACCATTGTATCGTCCATTGCCACCTACCTCTTCCTGGGTGGCTTTGCCGGCCCCGGTGTGGGGTTCTTGACCGGCCTGGGCAATCCCGGCTGGGGCTTGTTGGGGAACCTGCTTGCCGTCGGCTACTTTATTTTCAAGGTCTACCTGCTCTGCTTCGTCTTCATCTGGGTACGCAGCACGCTGCCGCGCCTGCGCGCAGACCAGTTGATGCAGTTCGCCTGGTTGATCCTCATTCCAACCACCTTGATCAATATTCTGATTACGGGGTTGATCTACCTGGTAATGGCTAGTTTCGGCTCTCCTAACTGGCTCTTCCTGATCGTGCTAGGGGCTGTCAACTGGCTCATGCTCCTGGCCTTCATCCGCATCGTCGGCCAGGCGACCGTCGCGACGACCCGCCGCGCACAGGCACCCGCCATCCGCGCCCGCCGCCGCGCCGACGCTGTCGCCGGACAGTTGCCCGAACGCACCAGCGTCGCCAGCGGTGAACAAAAATAAGCGCAATTCGTGTTGTAGGGGCGCGATAAATCGCGCCCTGTTTTTTATGTATTTTGTTGTTGGGTGCAATGTTTGATGTAATTGACAAAAAAGCTAGTGCCGTCCAAAGAGGACGGCACCGTTACTCCTTCTACGCATGGCAGACGAGCTAATTCTAGGTAAATGATGTCCCAGAAAATGGGAAATGTCAAGAAAAGGTTGCGTCATGCTTCTTCCCCACGTTTGGCTTTGAAGCGATCTTCGTAGGCAACTTGACGCATCTGTTGCCAGGACAAAGGCCGTTTTAAGCGGCCTGCCGCTCCTCTGAGCGAAGAGATGGTTGGATAACGCGGGATTTTGATGCGAACGCTTTCATCATCATCGCTCGATGTATGATAGAACTTATTTGGCAAGTGTTATACTCCCCGTAATTTCAAAATCAACAGCGAGAGCACAATGCTCACCAGCGACCCCGCTATGACCTGCAATATG
>VBFM01000388.1:0-9018 GCA_005882595.1 Chloroflexota bacterium | reverse complement strand
AGCAGTGAAGAAAGGGCTTTCTTTTTATTCAGGCGCTCCCCGCAGGAACCACAGAATGCCGCTCTGTATGGCAGGTTGGCTCCACAGCGAGGACACTTCTCAAACTTTTGAAAAACGCTATTCGTAGCTGGCTGGGTGATACTCATAGTGTTATTGTTGCCTCGTCCAAAGATTGGCTGTTGGGTGCTTGATGAAATTATAACTGTATGTTCCATAGATAGTTGCTTGGTAGACCGATTGTCCCATGTTGGCCAGGGCGACCGCGGCGACTGCCAGGGCGATCAGGGCGACTGCCAGGCCGATCAGGGCGACCGCCAGGCCGATCAGGGCGACCGCCAGGCCGATCAGGGCGACCGCGAGGGTCGCCCGTACAATACACGGGGACGTGTAACACGGGCAACTGGGTATTGTACGGGCGACCCTCGCGGTCGCCCTGGAAGTCCAATTGTATTCCTGGCTATTCCTGGCAATCATTCACAGACCCTGCATGTCTGAGGGAGCCTGGTTGAGCTTACTACGAGTTACATACTTTGTTACATTGCCCTTGTCAGGGGTCAGACCTTCTGTTAGAATCTCACAAGGTGATATGTCTCCAGGTGCGGCGCCGTACACGTGCATGCTACAATACATATAGCATATTTTTCCACTTTCAGGGCGGCGAAGCTCCACCCGCACCCTATACAGTTGAGCGCCTTGTTTGTATAGGGTAGGGGTGACCCTGGCGATCGCTCTGGAAGCGTGACTACGTTCCGGGAGGTCTATTTTTTATGGATTTAGCTACCCTACTATTTTGGATCATCGCTATCATTCTCGTGGGTTCCGCTTTGCTGGTGGTAGGGATGCGCAACATTGTGCACAGCGCGCTTGCTCTAGTCGTTCTATTTGGGATGGCTTCCGGTATTTATCTCTTGCTCAACGCTGAATTTATCGCCATTGTGCAGATACTGATTTACGCGGGGGCAGTTACCATCCTGATACTCTTCGCGCTGATGCTCACGCGCACCAATAACATTAGCACAAATAGCAATCCCACCAACCGGCAGTGGTGGTTAGCCGCGATAATCAGTACGCTCGTCGGCGCGGCGATTATTTTTGCGGTCACACTCAGCCAGTATTCCACCGTGCATGCAGGCAGCGGAGTGGCTTATGGCACTTCAGCCTGCGCTCTGCCACCAAACAACGTCGTCTATATTGGCCAACTATTGTACAGTCCCACCTGCTACAGCTATGTACTCCCCTTCGAAATTGCATCATTGGTGCTGCTTGTAGCCATCGTGGGAGCGATAGTGATCGGCAGGGAGGACTAATAGATGCTTACACTAAACCATTTCCTGGTATTGGGCGCATTGCTCTTCTGTATTGGCCTCTACGGCGCGCTGGCCAAACGCAACGCCATCGCGGTGCTGATGGGTATCGAAGTCATGCTCAACGCCGTCAATGTCACCATGGTCGGCTTTTCTTTCTTTAACACGGTCAAACCCTACTCGACCTACTTGACCGGACAAATCTTCGCCATCTTCATCATTACCGTCGCGGCAGCAGAGGCGGCAGTCGCACTTGCAATGATTATCTCGATCTACCGCAAACGCAGCACGGTCGATGTTGGCGAGATCAATTTGATGAAGTGGTGAAGAGGTAACAGGGGGGAAAGGGACAGAAAGGGCAGAAACTATGGCATGGTATCAATTTTCCTGGCTGATCTTGTTCGGGCCGCTTTTCGCATTCGTGGCAATTATTTTCGGTACGCGCATGTGGGACCTCGCCACTCGACCCCGTGAGGAGGCAGAGGCGACACCAGCAGACGCGGCGCATGCTCATGACGAGGCTGAAGGTGAAACCCAACTTATAGTAACACATGGGCCACACGGCGAAGAGGTGGTTTTAGAAGACGACGAAGACCCCAAAGTTCCACGCCTTACGATGGGAGCAAGGGCAAGCGGCTATCTCGGTATTGTGGTTGTAGCACTGGCATGTATCTACTCCTGGATTCTCTTGCTCAACACAAGTGGCGTTATCAACATTGCTCCTCCATTAGATCCAAGGGGCCTGACGGTCTTTTCCTATGATTGGCTGAACCAGGGGACAGCCAGTTATTCCATCGCGTTCCACATCGATAACCTGGCAATCGCTATGACAGTGGTTGTCACCACCGTCTCCCTGCTGGTGCAATTCTACTCGCAGGGCTACATGGAGAACTCGGCGGGCTACGCGCGTTTCTTCTCGTATCTCTCGCTCTTCACCTTCTCCATGCTCGATATCGTTTTTGCCCAGAACTTCCTGGTGATCTTTGTCGGATGGGAACTGGTGGGCCTGAGTTCCTACCTGCTGATCGGTTTCTGGATCAACAAGCGCGCCAAACCGGCCGAGGATCGACCCGCACCGGCTACTGCCGCGATACAGGCCTTTATTACGAACCGCATAGGTGATGTTGGCTTTATCATCGGTATCATGATCCTGTTCGCACAAACAGGGACGTTCGATTTCGGCACGCTGGCAGACAAGACGAATCCTCACGGTGTAGTGCAGGCTTTTGTAAACTCGGGCAATACAGGTCTACTGACGGCTGCCATGATCCTGGTCTTCTGCGGCGCCATCGGCAAATCGGCGCAGCTTCCGCTCACGGTCTGGCTGCCCACTGCGATGGAAGGCCCAACACCCGTCAGCGCGCTGATCCACGCGGCAACGATGGTCGCAGCAGGCGTCTACATGGTTGCGCGCACCTACCCGCTGTTCGCGGCGGCTGGCCCTGAGGCCTTAGGGGTTGTAGGATGGGTTGGCGGTATCACCGCTCTATACGCAGCCCTGACCGCGCTCACCCAGACCGACTTCAAACGCGTGCTGGCCTTCTCTACTATCAGCCAGCTTGGCTATATGTTCGTTGGTCTTGGAGTAGCGCGGGGTACCGAATTTGGTGTTGGCCCGGGTATGTATCATCTCTTCACCCATGCCTTCTTCAAGGCACTGCTCTTCCTGGGCGCAGGCAGCGTTATTCACTCGCTCCACCACGCGATGCACGCAGAGGTGCAGGACATGCGCAAAATGGGCGGCCTGGCAAAGTATATGCCGATTACGGCCATTACCTGGTTGGTCGCCACACTGTCCATTTCCGGCTTCCCATTCTTCGCAGGCTTTTATAGCAAGGATAACATCATCGCGCTGGCCTTTGACCAGCAGGACTACGGGCTTTACATCATCACACTCGGCACAGCTGGCCTGACCGCCTTCTATATGCTGCGCGCCTATATTCTGGCCTTTGGCGGCAAAGGCGGCGGTTTCGGCGGCCTGTGGGGCGGTCCGTATCGGGGCGAAGGCGAACCGCATGAATCGCCCAGGACCATCACCATCCCGCTCGTTCTGCTGGCGATTGCCTCTATCATCGCGGGCTACTGGACTGGCTTCTTCAACTATGTGCAGCCAATTAACCCGAGCGCGCCCAATCTCAACCTGGGAGAAGTGTTTACCAACCCGCTTACCTGGGTAGGCGTGCTCGTCTCCTTAGTAGGTCTGGGCTGGGCCTATGTGCTTTACACACGCTTCGAGCTGGCAACTATTCATAATGTGGTAGAAAACAACGCGCTCCTGCGTTTCTTGCACCGCCTGACGCTGCGCAAGTTCTATATCGACGATCTCTATGACCTGCTCATCCGCTATGTAGTGCTGG
Organism: Chloroflexota bacterium; assembly: GCA_005882595.1. Lineage (GTDB taxonomy): Bacteria > Chloroflexota > Ktedonobacteria > Ktedonobacterales > Ktedonobacteraceae > VBFM01. The sequence continues at coordinate 5,357 of VBFM01000388.1, read as the reverse complement.
GCATTTCGCATATCGAGGCGGCCTTCGACGCCTATGTCGTGGATGGTATTGTCAACGGTGTTGCCCAGGCTGTAACTGGCCTTGGTCGGAGTGTCCGGCATGTAGAGACTGGCAAGGTGCAGGCTTATATGGTCGGTTTCTTTGGCGGTTTAGCGGTGCTGGCAATCGTCGTCTTCGCGCTGGTCACGTTTGTGAAGTGAGGATTAAGAGATATGATTTTTACGTATGAGAAGTAAGAACCAGGGCGGGGGCAAGCCCCGCCCCTACCCTACACGGCGATGAGGATTAGTGATGATATTTACGAGTGATCTTACATGGATATTATTGTTGCCGGTGCTTGGCGCGGTGGCGGCGATAGCTGCGCCTGTACGCTATGCGCGCTGGTTAGCGCTGCTGTTCTCAGCGGCTACCTTTGCGCTCACTATGGCTATATTTTTCCGCATGGTCGCCAATGGGAACTTCGGGGATCTGAATCACCCGGCAGATTTTACCCCACAAATAACGTGGATTGACTTCACGGCCAAAAATGTTCATTTCAAAATTGATTATTTCCTGGGTGTGGATGGTCTAAGTATACCACTGGTCATTCTCAACGCACTGCTGACGATGCTGGCAATCATCGGCGGCTGGGAGAAGGTGCGAGTCAAAGAGTACATGGCCCTGCTGCTGCTGCTGGAAACCGGTGTGATGGGCGTCTTCATCTCGCTCGATCTGCTGCTCTTCTTCCTGTTTTGGGAAGTCGAGCTGGCCCCCATGTTCCTTTTGATTGGCATCTGGGGCAGCGATGTCATAAAGCATGGCATGCCTGGACGCGTCTACTCGGCCTGGAAGTTCCTGCTCTATACCTTCTTCGGCAGTATCTTTATGCTGGCGGGTATCCTGCTGCTGTACTTTCGAGCGGGCGGGAATACTGCCAGCATGCAGTTCTTCTCCACGCACATGCAATTTCTGGCGGGCGCCAGCCCGATCTTTGGTTGGAGCTGGCAACTGCTGATCTTCCTGTTGATCTTCCTGGCCTTCGCCATCAAGATACCCATGTTCCCTTTCCATACCTGGCTGCCCGATGCGCACACCGACGCGCCCACGGAGGTGAGTGTGATCCTGGCGGGCGTGCTGCTGAAGATGGGCGCATACGGGTTGATTCGCATCTGCCTGACCCTACTGCCGGGAGGTGTGCAAGAGTTTGCCCCCTGGTTAGCGGTGCTCGCTGCCATTAACATTATTTACGGGGCGGGCATCTGCCTGGTGCAGACCGATATGAAGAAGCTGATCGCTTACTCCAGCGTCAGCCATATGGGTGTGATCCTGCTGGGTGTGGCGGCTGCCGCCGCCGGCTTTGGCGGGATGGCCTTCCGCCAGGCAGCGTTGACGGGCGCGACCATCCAGATGTTCAGTCATGGTCTCATCACGGGCATGCTCTTCTTCTGCGTCGGCGTCATTTATGATCACGCGCACACACGCGAAATCGCCGTCTTTGGCGGCGTCGCCAAGAAGATGCCTTTGTTGGCAACACTCTTTACCTTCGCCGGGCTGGCCTCGCTCGGTCTCCCCGGGCTGGCCGGGTTTGTGGCCGAGTACATCACCTTTACGGCCAGCTACCAGGTCTGGGCGGTAGTGACGGTTATCTCGGTCTTTACTATGATCCTGACCGCGAGCTACCTGTTGTGGATGCTCAAGCGCGTCTTCTACGGCCCGTTTAATACGAAGTGGAGCTGGCTGCCCGATGCCAACTGGCGCGAAGCTATTCCACTGATCTCGCTGGCCGTATTCATCGTTTTCGTCGGCATTTTCCCGAATGTTCTGATTCAACTCATCACACCGGCGCTCAAAGCAATACTGCATACAGGCACGGTGATAATACATTAATTGTAGGGGTAGTCTCCTTTCGGGCGTGATACATCACGCCCCTACAGTATTGTAGTGATGGATAGCGAGATTGCCCGGCGACGCAAGGAGCCATTGCTATGTTTCATATATCTGATCTCTACCTGCTCGCGCCGGAGGCAAGCATGACCATCCTGGCACTGGCGGTCATGATGGTTGATCTGTTCGTCAAACGGCGCATTGTGACATTCACGGTCGCACTGGCCGGCTTGATTGTGCCGCTCGGCTTTGCCATTGCGCAGGCCGTGACGCCGGGATTCCTTTCAACGCCTCATTATGCCTTCTTTGGCATGCTGGTTATCGACCCCTACGCTGTATTTTTCGAGATTCTTTCTGTACTTATCGCTGCTTTCATGCTGATGGCGTCCTATAACTACATGGAGAAATACGTCAAGGCCGACGGCGAGTTTATTACACTGATGCTTTTTGCCGGAACAGGCATGATGTTTATGGCGAGCACCAACGAACTGATCACCATCTATATCTCGCTCGAACTCACCAGCATACCCCTGTACGTCATGGCGGGTCTCTTGCGTACAGGCGAGCGATCAGCCGAGGCGGCAGTCAAATACATCTTGCTGGGGGCGATGTCATCGGCCATACTGCTCTACGGTTTCGCCCTGCTCTATGGTTTGACGGGCACAACCGACCTGGGAGGTATTGCTCATTCAATTATGACGGGTGTGCATGACGGAAATGTGCTGGTGCTGATTGCTTCTTTGCTGATCCTTGCCGGTTTTGGCTTCAAAATTTCAGCCGTGCCATTTCACATGTGGGCGCCTGACATCTACGAGGGCGCGCCCACACCGGCTACCGCGTTCTTCTCGGTAGCCTCAAAGTCCGCAGGTTTTGCCGCGCTGATTCGCGTCTTCATCACCTCGCTCACCATTGTGATCGCCATCATCGCTGCCCTGACCATGACACTGGGCAATCTGGTAGCGGCGGTGCAGAGCAACGTCAAACGCTTAATGGCCTACTCCAGCATCGCCCAGGCGGGCTACATCCTGCTCGGTTTCCTCGCCAGCATTACCGGCAAGAGTTCCGACGGCACCTCTGCCGTCCTGTTCTTCATCCTGGTCTACGTGATCACCAACCTGGGCGCGTTCTCCGGCATCATCGCGCTGGCAAATGCGACGGGCGGAGAAAAGATCGATGATTTCCGGGGCCTGGCGAGGCGCGCCCCTCTGTTGAGCGCAGGAACAGCGTTGTGCCTGCTCTCGCTGGCCGGTATCCCTCCCACGGCAGGTTTTGTCAGTAAGGTCTTCATCTTCACCGCTGCCTGGGGTCAGGGGCTCTCCTGGCTGGTAATCATTGCCCTGCTCAACACCGTCGTCTCACTGGTCTACTACGGACGCATCGTGAAAGCCATGTACTTCGACGCCCCTGTAAAAGAAGACCACCTGACAACTCCCATCGGTCTGAGCTCATCCATCGCCCTGACAAGCGCCGCCGTGATCGTGATCACCTTCGTGGCTTCGGCAGTGCTAGCATTGACCGGCCCGGCGGCGAACCTGCTGGCGTTTCTGGTGAAGTAAGAGGTGGGTTACGCGTTTCAGGCCTTGGGAATGAACGTTTCTGGTAGAATGAACTCAGGTGTTTCAAGTGGAGAGAACGGCGAAGAAGTTGAAAAGCTCAAGATAGGGAGAATATGAGTAAAACATTTCCAACACCCTATCCAGAGCTCAATAGTGTTTTGCAGGATTTAGTAGAGAGTGTGCAGAGTGTCCTGGGCACCAAGTTCGTTGGAGCTTACCTCCAAGGCTCGTTTGCGGTGGGTGATTTCGATCTTCACAGCGATGTTGATTTCATCATTGTGACTGAAGAAGAACTTTCTGATGAGGAGGTTCATGGTTTACAGGGAGTACATGAACGTATCTATTGCCGCGATATTGCGTGGGCGCAGCATCTGGAAGGTTCCTACTTTCCCAGGGAGGTGCTGCAGTACTCTGCTTATAGTGGCGGGCAACTCTGGTATCTCGATCATGGGAGTCGCTCACTTATCCAATCTAATCACTGCAATACGGTTCTCGTTCGATGGGTGGTTCGTGAACACGGGGTCACGCTAGCAGGGCCTGCTCCAGCACTGTTGGTCGATCCGATCTCTGTTGAAATGTTGCGCGAGCACATCAGAGCAACCATTGAGGACTGGGGTCAAGAGATTCTGAGCCATCCTGATCAGTTCAATAATCGGTTTTACCAGGGATTCATCGTCTTGAACTACTGCCGTATGTTACACGACCTCCACAGGGGATTGCCTGGCTCCAAGCTGGCAGGGGCCCAATGGGCAAAGGATAACCTCGACCCTTCCTGGAAGGGGCTTATTGATCGAGCGTGGAACGGACGCCCGGATCCGGCGGTCTCGAGTCGAAAGCTGGCTGATCCACAAGATTTCAAAGATACTCTGGAATTCATCCATTATTGTAGAAACAAAGCGAATACTTAAGAAAAGGACACGTTCCCAGGAAAGCGACTGGGTGGACTCATCAACCCGATTGCGGAGACTCCTCCGGCACGCGCATCTCTTGCCCAGGTCATCGACACTCTGCGCACGGTCTTTGCGCACAAAGCTCTGTCAGAAAGAAATCCATCAAATATTGGAAAGGCACTTGAACATTTATAAAAGCTGGTCGGGATCAACCCCTAATGAGCGCAATTTTTCGGCCAACACTTGTGCCCGTCTGGCCTCAGCTTCTGCCTGTGTGAGCCTCACCTGTCCACTATGGTCATAGAGACGTAGCATTGCCCCATCTGGCACCAACCAGCTTTCCAGGTAAGGGCTCCAGAGCGAACCGCCTGGCCCAATAGGCATTTCCTTCATCGAGCTTCCGTCCTGGTCCAGCCGCCAGCCGAAGAGTCGCCGGGATGAGCTTTTGGGAAGTGGAGGTTCATGGGGATCATACGCGAAGTATTCGTGTACGCCCATACGCGCATACTTCAAAGGCTTCTCTTCCAGGTCCTTTTTCCAGGTTTCCAGGGACGCAATCTCGAAGACAACGTGTGGAGCAGGCCCACTCTTGCTCACACGCCAACTCCTGGTCGGTTGGTATGCGACACCTTTGATGACGGCAATATCCGGAGCCAGAGGATATTCGTGCGGATTGGATGTCTGATAGAAGTTGAGATTTTCGTAAATGGCGCAAGCCCGCTCATGAAAGAACCAGGTCAGCACATCCACAAGGTAATGCATAAGCGCAGCATGGAAGGACGTTTCCCCCATCAGATCCTCCTCTGTGGAGTGGGAATCGTAGTAGTATACTACCTCGTCTTCAATATGCCGGGCCATCTGCCTTGTCCTTTCACTATACAGTCCAGCTCACTGACTAAGGGTTCCCCCAACCCACTCATACGCATCGAAATTGGTCGCCGCTCGGTTGAAGAGCGATATATGTTAATTTTATAATACCATACCTTTTTCTGCTCACGCCAGGCCAGTTCAGCACTCCTCATAAGACTCGTTTTTACTGCATCTGTAG
>VBFM01000387.1:0-5849 GCA_005882595.1 Chloroflexota bacterium | reverse complement strand
ACATGGTAAAGTCGGCGCAAGAAGCAGAATTGGATGTTGAGATGGTTCATGCTATTGCTCCTGGTGCTGCCATCAAGGTGCTGACCAGCCCGCATGCAACGAGCCTCGTTGATCCTATTGATGTCCTCCAGGTAGAAATGTACGCGGTAGATCATCACCTGGGGCAGGTTCTCTCACAGAGCATTGGCTTTTCAGAGGCAGCATTCCTTGACCACCAGGACATAGCCCAGCAATTCAGCGACTTTTACAAGCAGGCTACGACAGTTGAGGGAGTAACTATTCTCGCGGCCACCGGCGATGACGGTGCGATAGTCCCATCGGGCGGTATACTACCCACGACACCTACAGTAGACTTCCCCGCCTCTGATCCCTGGGTCACTGCTGTCGGCGGAACGACTTTAGAGCGCGTCGGCCTGAACTATGTTGAAAGCGCCTGGTCGGGAAGTGGAGGGGGTGTCAGTGCATTATTTTCCGAACCGGGGTATCAACAATCCTTGCCCTCAAACGTTCAAACGCTGCTGAATGGCCATCGTGGGCTGCCGGATGTTGCCGGCAATGCGGACCCGAATACAGCAATGGCTTGTTACATGCTTGGCGAATGGCAACAATGTGGCGGAACCAGCGCCAGTACGCCTTTTTGGGCCGCAGTCGTTGCCATAGCTAACCAGGTAGCAGGTCACCCCCTTGGTTTCATCAATCCCGTCCTCTACAAACTGGGCGTTGCAAGACAGGGAGATTTCCATGACATCACTTCGGGCAATAATAGTGTCCACCTGGATGGAGTGAGTGTGACTGGCTTCCAGGCCACGCAGGGTTGGGATGCGGTCACCGGCTGGGGAGTGCCGCAAACATATCAATTTATTGGAGATTTGATCTCAACATCCTCTTCGTAGGGAGCCATAGCTATGCAGTGTAATATATGTCACGCGCTCGTTCCGCCAGGGGCGACGGAATGCCCCAATTGTGGTATCCCGACAAGCTACATGGATCCGTCCAACAGCGGCACGTTACCGGCTATAGAACAGGTTCCTTTTGTGAACGAGACCACTCCTTCATCAACTGTAAGACCGCAGGAAGCACCCCCGGCGAGTTATGTACCGTTCACCTACCAGCCAGCAGTAAAGATTTCTCCCCGCCCGCCAGCAAGACCATCTCGTCGTAGATCCTATCTAATAAATGCGCTCCTCATCCTGCTCTCAATTCTTCTCATTCTGCTAGGCGGTGGCTTCGCGTATAATGTCCTGGTGACTCAACCTGCAACCTTGCATGCCAATGCAACTGCCACTGCCGAGGCCCTGGCGACGCAAGCAATAGTAGCTGGTAACCCGGGCGCCCTCTACAAACAAGACACAGGCGGCTCTCCAACCATTGCGGATCCACTGAATAACAAAGCTAGCAGTTCCTGGGGAGAATATTCTGGAGTAAATGGAGCCTGTACATTCACCAGCGGTACCTATCATATTACTTCGTTACAGGCGGGTTTGACCGCCTGCTTTTACAAGACAAGCACCTTTAGTAATTTTGCCTTCCAGGTACAGATGACAATCGTCAGAGGCGACGCCGGAGGGCTGATTTTCCGCCTCCCTACTACAAATTCGCAGACCGTCAATGCCTACATGTTCACCGTCAATGTGATCGGGACGTACTCTCTTGTCAGCACTGCAACTGATGTAAACGCACCCTTAACAGCCCGGGCCAGTTCCGCTATCGCAAAAGGCGTGAATCGTACAAACATGCTGACCGTGATAGCGCGAGGGAATAGCATCTACCTCTATGTGAATAAACAGTATCTCGCAAGCATCATAGACAACAGGTACAGCCAGGGCAGAATTGGCCTGCTGGCCTTGAATCTGCATGACCCGTCAGAGGTGGCGTTCAGCAATGCCCAGATTTGGACGCTGTAGATATTTATGCACCCGTTGCCACCCCTCCCGCTTTCATTTGCAAGTACGCGTAGATGAAAGGATCAACATTCCCATTCAGGTACCCCTCGGTATCGCTCGTCTCATAGTTCGTGCGGTGATCCTTCACGATATTATACGGGTGTACCGTCACCGTACGTATCTGCGTGCCGAAATCCGCCTGTACAAATTCGCCTTTGAGCTTCGCCGTCTCCTCCTCGCGCCGTTTCAACTCGCGTTCGTATAGCCGCGCTTTGAGTAGCTTCATGGCTACTTCCCGGTTCTGAATCTGTGAGCGTTCATTCTGGCAGGTGACGACGATGCCGCTTGCGATATGTCGAATACGCACCGCCGAATCGGTCTTGTTCACGTGCTGGCCACCCGCGCCCGTCGAGCGATAGGTATCTATCTCGATATCTTCAGGGCGCACAGTGATCTCGATGGTATCCTCGATATCGGGCATAACCTCGACCTTGGCGAACGAGGTATGCCTGCGGTGAGCAGCATCAAAGGGCGACAGGCGAATCAGGCGATGGGTGCCGATCTCTGAACGCAGGTAGCCGTAGGCGTAGCGTCCTGTGATTTCAATCGTCGCGCTTTTAATGCCCGCCTCATCACCCTCGGTGTAATCGTATACCTCGGTGCGGAATTTGTGGCCCTCGGCCCAACGGAGATACATGCGGAAGAGCATCTCAGCCCAATCCTGTGCGTCCACCCCGCCGCTGCCGGCATGCACACTCACAATAGCATTGCGTTCGTCGTGTTCGCCATTCAGCATCAGCGCGAACTGGAGTTGCTCGACTTTTTGCTCGAGCTCGGTAAGCGACCGGGCGATCTCGTCCTGCATTGCTTCATCCGGTTCCTCCTCTAACAATCCGGCTATTCCGTGCAGGTCGCGCAGTTGCTCATCGATATCTTTCCACGTGGTAACTTCGTCGCGCAGGGCTGTCAATTGCTGCATTTGCACCTGCGCCTTGCGGTTATCTGACCAGAAATCCTCGGCCATACTTTCCGCTTCCAGCGTCTCTATCTGTTTTTTCTTCGCTGCCAGGTCAAAGACGCACCATGGTTTCATGGACACGCCCTTGTAGGCGTTCGATTTGGGTTGTAAGTTCACTCATATGGGGCATTGTAGCATGTTTTGGCCCGTTTTGCACTCGAACACTACGCCACCTTGTTAAGATTGCCGCTCAGGATTTTCCACGTCCCATTTTCTTGGCCAACGATATAACTTCCCTTATAGACGCTGTGCTGTACGCCGGTCCCCGAAGCGGCATCCTCGGTGGCATTGATGGTCATCGCAACCCTGACGGTGCCATCGGTAAGCGGAGTAATAGAATCGAAGGTGATGGCATCGTGCTGGGTATGGGCGTAGCCACCGGCAAAATTGCTAAATGACTGGCCCTGTTGGAACTTCTGACCGAGTAAATTGTAGGCACTCTGGTAATCACGCTTGTTGAGGTTGTCATAAAACTGTTGCAGGACCACCTGGGCCTGTTGTGATGGAGTCGGAGGAGGAGGAGTAGATGGGCGTATTATAAAGAGATAGACCGCAATTGCACCACTCGCCAATAGTAGCACAAAGAGAATGAGCACCAGCACAATGTTACGCGCCCGCCCTCGAGTGCGCGCTGTTGCAGGTGTAGTGCCGTAGAAACCTGGCATCGATGTATCAACGCTGCCTTGTGAAGTTAATCCGGGATAAGATGCGCCTTGGGCGGGACCTGGATAGGGCGTTCTCACATTGGGGTTGTACGCAGGCGCAATATCCAGATAGCCTGGAGCGCCTGCCCTGTTCGTTCCACCCTGCTGATCAACTGCGCCAAAGCTGCCATCGGGAGAGCGTAAGATGAGCGGCTGTTGTGGAGGCATCGCCTGCGGCGCGTTGAGCATCGTATGTGACGCAATAGTTGGACTATCAGCTTCTGAGTCCTCCAGCGCAGCTATGGGCTCTGTGGGCGTACCGCAGCGCGGACAGGCCGTGTCCCCCGCGTGTAACTGATAGCCACAATGTCCACAGAAAACCATAATGCCTTCTTTCAACGCATAGCTACGAATTGAAAAATGTAACTCTCTTTGCTTACTATACAACGAACTTCGTAATTTGTGTAGGGCAGCATGAATGTGCATTCAGGGATGTTGAAACCTCAAGAAAAATGATACAATCAATAGCAACCGGAAAGGAGGCGCGGCATACACTATGAATGACACTGTAGGTCCAATTTCTGAGATTACCGAGGAAGCAGTTCGTATACTTGAAGCAGCTAAGGCCAATGATGTGCCTTTACGCCTGCTAGGTGGGCTGGCGATTTACCTGCAATCCCCCAGCGCGAAAACGCAGGAGCAATTAAAGCGGTCCTATAAAGACCTGGATTTTGTCACCCTTTCAAAGCAGGGTGCCAAAACCAAAGCCTTGTTCACAAAACTGGGCTATGCTGGCAACAAAAACTTTAACGCCCTGCATGGGCATCAGCGCCTCCTCTTCTGGGATGAGCTGCACGGGCGGCAGGTAGATATCTTCGTAGACCGAATGCAAATGTGCCATACCATCGACTTTCGCCCTCGTCTGTATATTGATGAAAGGACCTTATCTCTGGCCGACCTGATGCTGACCAAGTTGCAAATCGTCGAAGTCAACGAAAAAGATATGCTGGATGTCATGGCCTTATTTATGGACTTCGACGTAGAGAACTCTGATAAAGGTATTAACTCCGCCTACATCTCCGACCTGTTGGCGAATGACTGGGGATTCAATAAAACGCTCGATACAAACCTGAAGAAGATGAAAGCATTTGCTATTGAAAACAGCTTCCCCAACATTGTTGTAGAACGCATTGACAGGCTACTGACCGCTATGGAGAAACACCCGAAAACGTTCTCGTGGAAGGCGCGTGCCATCGTTGGTGAGCGCGTGCGCTGGTATGAACTGCCGGAGGAACCTAGATAATGGCAAAATATCTTCGTTGTTACATGTGCTCCGACCTGCACGCTGCAAATCGCACCTACCGTAAACTCCTCAACGCCATCAAGATGAACGTGTATGAGGCGCAGGTCGTACTTATCGCGGGCGATCTTACCGGCAAAGCCATCGTTCCCATTATCAAGCAGAGCAATGGTCGTTACACCGCCTCATTCCTCGACCAGCATTACCTGATTGATACAGAGGCCGAGCTTGAGAAATTGAAGAATAGCATTTCTGATATCGGCTACTATCCCTATGTCACCGACCAGGAAGAAGTAGACGCGCTGCGCACCGATACCGCGAAAATGAGCGAATTGTTCCGCCAGAAAATGATCGAGCGCGTTGGAGAATGGGTCGCTATGGCTGAGGAGCGCATTGGTAAGAGCGGTATCCAGTTCTATATGATGCCCGGCAACGACGATGATCGCGGTGTTGACGAGATGATCGCGCGCTCAAGCTATGTTGTGAACCCCGTTGGGAATACCATCCACCTGAACGAATACCACGAAATGATCAGCTTCGACTATGCTAATCCCACCCCCTGGCATACGCCGCGCGAGTGGAGCGAAGAAGAGTATTACGAGCACATCAAAGCCAGCGCAAGCACCTTGAAAAATGTGCAAAACGCGCTCTTCATGATTCACGTCCCTCCCTTTGATACTGGAATTGATACCGCCCCGGAACTCGACAAGACTATGCGCCCCAAAGTCACCATGGGCGATGTGTTGCGCGTCCCGGTGGGCAGTACAGGTGTACGCAAAGCCATCCAGGAGTTGCAGCCGCTGGTAACGGTACATGGACATGTACACGAAGCCGGTGGACAGAGCAAGCTTGGCCGTACCACCTGTTTTAACGCTGGAAGCGAGGCCAACCAGGGTATCCTGCGCGGCTTTGTTTTTGATCTTGGTAAGGACAAACTGGAGCGGGCGTTCCGCGTCCAGGGGTAATCATGGGGGCATGTTGGACTGCGCCCATTTTTCATCTTT
>VBFM01000386.1:0-9086 GCA_005882595.1 Chloroflexota bacterium | reverse complement strand
CTTCTGGGGAGCAAGGCACCAATGGCAAAACTTCACCTACCTGCTCCAACTGGGAGGTAATACGCCACTGCGTCCTGAAATCCTGGCAAACTACCCGACACGCCTGTCGATAGTATCTGGCCTGGCACGACTCTATACCACCTGCGCCGGGCCACGAGTGATCGGCGGCGCATTGCCCGGCGAAGACCCGGCCTTCCGCCTTTTGCATACCCCCACGCTTCTACTTGGCGGCGCATGTATGGTTGTCACGGCTGCGCTTGTAGCCCTCTCATACGCGCGGCCCATCACCGGTGGCATAGCTAACCTGGAACGTTTCCAGCCGTTTCTGCTGCGCATCCGGCGCCTGGCCGCTCTGCCCTTGGTGTTCATCGCGGCCACTACCCTCATTTTCTGTACCACCCGCACCGCCGCTATCGGCCTCTGGAATTGTCAATATGATCTCGCTGGCCGCTACGCCACACCTCTGATGCTGGTGGTGCCGTTCTTGTATGCCGCTGTTTTTACGGCAATCGTGTTATTCGAGGCTGAACTCTATAACTGGGGACGAACAAACCCTGCTGAAACCGGATCAGGGGAATTGATTCGTCTTCATAATCACGCCCCTACCTCTGGCCTACCCGCGCCGGTTCAGGTTGGTTTGGATCTGCAAAAAATCATTCTAGGGGTGATGGTCGGCTTCCTCATGCTGTCCATTTTATTACAGGTTGGTTTCTACGGAGTCACCGACCCTGGTAGTACGTTTCAATCGCCCTACTGCACCTTCGCGCCCACAGATAACGATGCCATCATCGCGTATATGGAGCGCGAGCATATTCATTATGCCTGGGCCAATAACTGGCTCGCCTATTCCATCGTATTCAAAACGCACGGCAGCATTATTCTGTCCGACCCATTACCGGTGATTCGCCACACCGCTATACTGGATCGCATCCCGGCTTATACCAACGCCGTGCTTCATGCTGACCGCCCCAGCCTGCTTGTTATGGTTAAGCACAACGATCCCTATCCACTGCTGCTGAGTAAGCTCGACAGTCAGCAGGTAAAGTATCAAGTTGCTCGCTTTCCGGCACAGCAAGGAAGGGATGTACTGGTGGTAACGCCTTTAAATGCGACGGTCAACCCCACCGCTTCAGCCGCCTACTTCAATGTCTTTATCTGTAGCCTGGATAGTTGATTTACTTCTTGTCTTTATTGGCAGCAGCCGCAGCTTCGGCCTGCTTCTTTACCAGCAATGGGACATGCTGTTCACAAAAGCGGAATGTGCGTCCCCCTGCCAACAATTGAGCGTAGGCAGCGGGTTCTCCGCAGCTATCGCAACGCCCAACATGCGTTTTTACGGCTTTCATATATAAAGCCCTCCTCCCGTTCAATTCATTATTATTCTATCACAAAACTCACCAGCACTTCTCTTCCCACATTTTGCAGAATATTACCATCATATTGAAACTAATTGCCAAAACACTTGACATTTCCATATTGCCATGCTAATATTCCCATGTAGTTAGTAATTATCACCAAATGGATGGCGAAAAACATCAACAATTGAAGTTGTAGCATAGCCGGAATGGAGAAATGCGATGCATTACCACCTGTATGATAAGCTTTGTGAAGATCATCGTCAACAACTTCAATATGAAGTAAATGCGAGACGTTTGCTGGCCCAGGCGCCCCGGCGCAGTGGCCTGGGACGGCGGGTCATTGGCAAGCTGGGCGTAGCGCTGGTGGCCGTCGGCTCAAAACTGGAGCAGTTTGAGCATGAGCCAGCAATGTCTGCTGTTAAACCCTGAACTGTCATCCCTGAAGGTGTCCTCGTACCCTGTTTGCGCTTGTTCTCTACTCTCTAGGGTGCGCGGACACCTTCAAGGATGACAGGTTTCTATCTATACACTAAGAGGAGCTACACAATATGTACCCTATCATTACCCGAGACCCGGTGAGTGGAAACGAATTGATCGTGACCCGGCTGGAATGTCCGCAGAGCGGGATTGTGATCGAGGGACAATTTACCTTGGGCTGGATTGGCCGGTTGACCCGCGAGCAACTGGATTTTGTCGAGCTGCTGGTCAAGAACCGGGGCAATATCCAGAAACTGGCGGCGGACATGGATATGGCCTATAACACCGCTCGTAGTCGCCTGGATGAAATCGTCACTGCGCTGGGCGGTGCGCCTGAAAGCGATGGGCGCCCCGATCGCCGCATAGTGCTTGATCGGCTCGCGTCCAAAGAGATCAGCGTCGAAGAGGCTATGCGCCTCTTAAAGGGATAGAGCATGGTCACCGATGAGCGCAACCGCATTCTGGGTATGGTCGAAGCGGGCCAGATATCAGCTGCGCAAGCCGCGCAACTACTCGATGCCCTGGTGATGCAACAATACCAGCGTATTGAACGCACAGAGCGATTGCAGAGCCATACGATTCGTATCTGGATAACGGATATGACAACCCGGCGTCAGAAGATCAAATTGACCGCCACGTTGCCCGTCTACCTGCTCAGCGTGAGTTTGCGCATGCTATCACGCCTGGCGCCGCACCTGGATAACAATACGATACAGCACATTCTGGAAACCATTGAACGAGGCAATACTGGCCGTGTATTAGATGTACAGGACCTTGAAGAGGGCAAACGACTAGAGATTTTTGTCGAGCAATAAAGGGAGGATACAATCATGCAACAAACATTTCCAGCTAGTAGAGAGCCGCGAGTGATTATAGAAAATATCAGTGGCGACTTGAGCGTACGAAGTTGGGACCAGCCATCCATCGGCATCGAAACCGATGGGCCAATTTCTGAACTTCACCAGGAAGGTGATGCTCTGATGATTTCAAATTGCCAGGATGATCTTGCGCTGCGTGTTCCTTCCAACACCGAGATTCGGGCCACCAACTTAGGCGGAGATGTCGCTATCTCGAATGTGAGGCGCGCTGAATTACTGAATGTCAACGGTGATGCGCAGCTGGAACACATCGGAGTAGGCTTCGAGTTGGCCAACGAAGCCATATTAATAACCAATCTCGCCTCTGACCTGGTAGTCACTGACGCCTCTTCCCTGCGCGTGCGGGAAAGAGTAGACGGAGATGTTTCGGTTACTAACGTCGCGTTGATTGAAATCGAGAACATTGGCGGGGATGCATCGCTGAAACAAACTGAAACAGTTGTGATTGGGTCTGTAGGCGATGACCTGACCGTGCAAGACATCGCGGACGCGCTGAGCTGCGGTAGTGTTGGCGGGGATTTCAAGATAGAGGGCAGCGAGCAGACCGATGTCACGATAGGCAATGCCGGCGGCGATCTTGTCATTTCGCGCGCGGCCAGTGTACATCTTGGCAGCGTCGGCGGGGATTGCGTCTTACGCGACGTACAAGGCGTCGTTGAAATCGGGAATGTCGGCAGCGATGCGAGTCTCTCTCGCATTGGCGGCAGCATGCAGGCAGGCAATATCGGTGGCGATGCCAGCTTAAAAGGGCTACAAGGCTCAATCGAGGCCGGAAGCGTCGGTGGAGACCTGGTATTAGAGGCCGCTTTCCCGGCCGGCAGTTCAACACGCCTGCACGTCGGCGGGGATGCCCTGGTAAGACTACCAGATCACCCTGATCTGAACGTGCGGGCTGCCGTTGGTGGAGATATCTCCGGTCCCTCGGTGGTATCGAGCAGAGGTGGGAACTGGGTGAACGTCATCTATGGCAATGGCGCCGCACAACTTGAGTTGAGCGTTGGCGGTGATCTGCGTCTGCACGGCGGCGATCAACCCAGCAGCAGCAGCAGTTCCGGTGGATGGCAGGCCGAATTTCAGCACGAAATGGCCGAGTTGGGGCGAGAGATGAGCAAGTTAGGCCAGGAACTCAGTTCAGAAATTACCTCCGCCTTTAAGGAGGCGGGATGGGCAAAAGGTTCCGGCTGGGCCAACGATGTCGCGCGCAAAATTGAAGAGCAGATGCGCCGCGCACAGCGCAAATCCGAAGAGCAGGCGCGCAAGGCGGAGGAACGCGCTCGCAAAGCCGAAGAGAGAGGGGCGCGTGTGCGAGTTCGTTTTCACGACCGCGCGTGGCAACTTGATCCCGAACGTCTAGAGCGTATCAAGGAGCAGGCAAGCAGAGCCGCCAATGAGGGTATCTCTGGCGCGCTTGAGGCTGTAGAGCGCGCGGTGAGCAATCTGCGCATTCCTACACCACCCCGGCCACCGGTCCCACCAACTCCCCCACCGCCCATGCCAAATGTTCCTCCTGTGCCTCCTATGCCGCCAACATCAGGACAACGGGTTCAGACAGGCCCTCAAAATACAAACCAACAAACGACCGGTGAAAATACCGCGTCTCAACCATCGGGTGCACCTGACCTGGAGCAGGAACGCGAGGCCATCCTGCGCATGATCGCCGAGGGGCGCATCTCTCCTGAAGAGGGCGATCTGCTGCTAGAGGGTTTGGGCGGGTAAAAAACTATTCCGACTTCTCTCCTAAATTCTATCCGCGGATGCCTGTCATGGTCATCCGCGGATAGAATTTTTTATTAATGTGATACAATATACATGTGTTAACATACTCTTGCCTCGATGCTCTGGCGCTACCCAGAGTAACAAATTGCATCTATCTAAATGAGTGCCCCCAATGGCATCTAAAAAGGAGTTCATATGCCGTCCCAGGGATATGTTCGTTATCCAACTATCCATCAAGATTCGATTGTATTCGTATCTGAAGATGATCTATGGCTTGTTTCTCACGAGGGCGGGCGCGCGGAGCGCCTGACTGCCGGTGTAGGTGAGGTGAGTTACCCCCGCTACTCACCCGATGGAACACTCTTAGCTTTTGTTGGACGTGAAGAAGGCCCTGGCGAGGTCTATGTCATGCCCGCGCAGGGCGGCATCGCCAAACGCCTCACCTTCCAGGGCGCGTTCTGTCGCATCGCAGGATGGCAGCCTAATGGCGAGGAGATTTTGTTTGCCAGCAATTCCGGGCAGTTTGCCTGGCGCTTTGAGGTACTCTACGCCATTGCGCCTGGCGGAAGCCAACCTCGTCAACTTCCTTTCGGCATGGCCAATGCCATCTCTTACGGTCCCCGCGGTGAAGTCGTCATTGGGCGCAACATCAATACGCGCGATTTCTCGCACCAGAAACGCTATCGCGGCGGCAGAGTCGGCCATTTATGGGTCGATGTAGAAGGCAGCGGCACCTTTCGGCGCTTGCTACAACTCGATGGCAATATATCCGCTCCATGCTGGGTAGGCGAGCGCATTTACTTCCTTTCTGATTACGAGGGCGTTGGCAACGTCTACTCCTGCACGCCGCGAGGCGAGGATGTGCGTCGCCATACCGATCACACGGATTTCTACGCGCGTCACCTGTCGAGTGATGGGCAACGCTTGGTCTACCACGCGGGCGCGGACCTGTACCTGCTCGACCCGGCGAGCGATACTGTAAGACACCTGGAAGTGGAGTTGCCGAGTATACGCACACAACGCAACCGCAAATTCGTTTCAGCCGCCGGTTATCTCGATAGCTACAACCTGCATCCTCAAGGATACGCGGTGGCTCTGACTACACGTGGCAAGGCTTTCACCCTGGGCAACTGGGAAGGCCCGGTGCTGCAACACGGGGAACTGGATGGCGTGCGCTATCGCAAGTTGAACTGGTTGAATGATGGCAAGCGGCTGGTGGCTATTCATGATGCGTTAGGGCGAGAAAGCCTGATCATTTTCAACCCCGAAGATGCCAGCGAACCGCAGACGTTTCCCGATATCGAATTTGGCCGGGTGAGTTCCCTGGCTGTCTCGCCCACCGACGATGTGGTCGCGCTCTCCAACCATCGTAACGAGCTGATAACCTTTGACCTTGAGGCCGGTTCCTCGCGCGTACTGGACTTTGACTGGTCCCCCGATGGCCGCTGGCTGGCCTATGGCTTCGCCATCACCAACCAGAAGACCGCCATCAAACTCTGCAATCTGGAGACGGGTGAAACGCATTTCGCAACGGAGCCTGTGCTGGAAGATGTCTCGCCAGCCTTTGATCCAGAGGGCAAATACCTCTACTTCCTGGGGTACCGCATTCTCAATCCCGTCTACGATCAACTGCAATTCGACCTGAGTTTCCCGCGCGCCGTAAAACCCTATGCTATAACCTTGCAGCGCGATCTGCGTTCGCCTTTCATGCCAGAGCCTAAGGCTCCCGGCGAGAAAGACAAGGAGAATGGGAAAAAAGAGAAGGAGAAAGAGGAAGCTGCCAAGGACGCGAACGGCGCGGGAGAAGATGGCAAAGAAAATGGGCAGGAGAACGGGGACGAGAAAGAGCAGGACGAGAGCAAGCCGCCAACCATCGTCATTGACCTTGAGGGGATTACGCAGCGCGCCCTGCCCTTTCCAGTAGCGGAGGGTCGCTACTCTAGTGTGAGGGGCATCAAAGGCAAAGCGCTTTTCCTGATTTATCCCATCCAGGGTGCATTTCACCAACCGGATGACGATCACGAACCAAAGGGACACATAGATAGCTTCGACTTCGAGAAACAGAAGTACGAAATGCTCATCGACAATGTGAACGGCTATGGCCTCTCACGTGACTATAAAACCTTGATCTATCGCAGTCATCGCCGCTTACGTGTCCTGAAGGCCGGGGATAAGCCGTCCAAGACGGATAATGACCGGGCTAACCGTGAGAGCGGCTGGCTCGACCTGGGTCGGGTGAAGGTTTCGGTGCAGCCTGCCGCCGAGTGGAAACAGATGTTTGCCGAGGCCTGGCGTTTGCAGCGCGAAAACTTCTGGACGGAGGATATGTCGGGCATCGACTGGGACTCCATTTATGCGCAATATGCCCCATTGGTAGAGCGCGTCACCTCGCGTTCAGAACTTTCCGACCTCTTCTGGGAACTTCAAGGAGAGCTTAATACCTCGCATGCCTATGAAATGGGCGGCGAGTATCGCTCACGCCCCTACTATCGTCAAGGCTTTCTGGGCGTCGATTGGAACTACGACGCCGAAAATGCGCGCTATTCCATAGCGCGCATCGTCTTTGGCGACCCCTCGGACAGCAAAGCCACCTCGCCGCTCACCAGTCCAGGTCTGAACGTTGCCCCAGGCGATACTGTTCTGGCCATTAATGGGCAGCGCGTTGGAGCTGAGCGCAGCCCGCAGGAATTGCTGGTTAACCAGGCCGATAACGAGGTACAGCTCACCATTGAGGATGCGAACACCAAGGAGACGCGCGTTATCACCGTCAAAGCGCTTGCGGACGAGACTCTCGCCCGTTATCGTGAGTGGGTTGAACACAATCGCCGCTATGTACATGAGCAATCGCAGGATCAAGTTGGCTATATCCATATTCCCGATATGTCAGCCGCGGGTTTCGCGGAATTTCACCGCAGCTTCCTGACCGAGTATGATTATCCGGCGCTGCTGGTCGATGTGCGTTACAACGGCGGCGGTCACGTCTCCAGCTTGCTGCTGGAGAAACTGGCGAGAAGGCGCGTGGGCTATAGTTTCGCACGCTGGGGCCAGCCGCTTCCCTATCCCTTCGAGTCACCTCGTGGCCCCATGGTTGCATTGACGAATGAACATGCCGGATCAGACGGCGATATATTCAGCCACAGCTTCAAGCTGATGGGCCTGGGTCCCCTGATCGGCAAGCGCACCTGGGGCGGGGTGATCGGTATCAGCCCTCAACACACGCTCGTCGATGGCACGCGTACCACGCAGCCGGAGTACGCCTTCTGGTTCAAAGATGTAGGCTGGAACGTAGAAAACTACGGTACCGACCCCGATATCGAGGTCGATATCGCTCCTCAGGACTTCGCGCACGATATTGACCCACAACTGGACCGCGCCATCGCCGAGGCGCTGCGCATGATCGAGGAACGCCCGGCACTGGAGCCAAAACCGGAGGAGAGGCCGAGCAAAGCGCGGAGATAATTGCCAGAGCATTGACACACCATAGCATCACAGGTACAATATACACAATCAAATAAATACACATCTCCCTCCGGGAAGAGTAGACTGTCGATCTAACTGATAGAGAAGGGATGGCCAGAGGCTGGAAGCCCCCACAGTATCCACAGTCGAACGTCGCCCGGTCTGGCTGCTGAAGAAACGTGCCACAACAGGCGCAGAGTAGATCAGCACGGGTAAGCCCGTTATAGCGAGACCTGATAAACCTCTCCACGGAGAACTGTCAGGGTAACGAGTGCGCCGGTGCGGCAACGTCCGGCGAAATGAGGTGGTACCGCGAAACTACGCCCTTTCGTCCTCACACAGGATGAATGGGCTTTTTTATTGGATATAATATTGCCTTTATCGCACAGCCGAAACTGCGCACGCAACAGGAGATATGACGATGAGTTTATCAAAACGTTACCAGCCACATACAACCGAGCCAGCGCTGCAAAAGCGCTGGCAGCAAGCGGGCACGTATCACTTTTCGCTCGAATCAACCAGGCCAGTTTACTCCATTGATACTCCGCCACCAACCGTATCGGGGAATCTGCATCTTGGTCATGTCTATTCATATACTCAAACTGATTTTATGGCCCGTTTCTGGCGCATGAACGGACTTCCAACTGAGAAACTGGTTGAGAAGCGCCTTGGCATCACCGCTCCCCAGATCGGGCGCAGGGCCTTTATTCAAAAGTGCCTGGAGATAAGCGAGGAGGCTGAGAAAGACTACCAGGCGCTCTGGCAGCGGCTGGGGCTGTCTGTTGACTGGCGTTACAGCTATCGCACCATCGACGATCTTTCGCGGCGTACCTCGCAGTTTTCGTTTGTGCAATTGTATAAAAAAGGGCTGGCATACCGTCAAGAGGCACCTACTATCTGGTGTCCAGAATGCCGTACCGCCATTGCCCAGGCCGAGTTAAAAGACCTTGAGCGCGAGAGCGAGTTCATCACCATAGCGTTTCATCTGGAAAACGGGGAGGTACTGCCCATTGCGACAACGCGCCCGGAGCTGTTGCCCGCCTGTGTAGCTGTGTTTGTCCATCCCGAAGATGCCCGCTATGCGAAACTCATTGGGCAGCGTGTTCGCGTTCCCCTTTTTCGTTCAGAAGTGCCGCTGCTCGCGGACCCGAAGGCAGACCCACAGAAGGGCACTGGCGCGGTCATGTGCTGCACCTTC
>VBFM01000160.1:0-4787 GCA_005882595.1 Chloroflexota bacterium | reverse complement strand
CATAACACACCTGTGCCTGTTACCGGATACGACGGACGTGCGCCAGTCGTAATAGCAATGGCCGCACAGAAGTCCCTTGAAGAACACCGGCCAATCTATCTGAGCGAAATCGAGCAGCAGAGAGAAGAGACAAAATGAAGACCAGGATGAGCAAAGGCAAATTCGAGGGGATAAACGCGTGCGCAGATGAGCGCGGTGTAATCGCCGCGCTGGCAGTGGATCATCGCGGAAACCTCTTGCAAGCGATTGCTGAAGCACGAGGCGAACATGGTAATGCTTCGCCAGAAGATTTGCTCGCATTCAAGGCCGCCGTTACTCGGACCCTCACGCGCTACACCAGCGCGATTCTCCTTGACCCGGAATACAGTTTGGGGGCCATTGCCCATCGTGCACCCGGCACAGGCGTACTGCTTGCCTACGAACGGTCTGGCTACGATTTCGCTGTCAAAGGCCGCCTTCCTGACTTACTGCCCGCATGGAGTGTCCGGCGTTTGATCGAAGCAGGAGCACATGCCATTAAAATTCTTCTATACTACAACCCGTTTGACGAGGTGCACATCAACAGCGTCAAGCAGGCCTATATCGAACGCATTGGAGCAGAATGTATGGCGCTAGACGTGCCCTTTTTCCTGGAGCCCCTAGTGTACGATGATGCTCTTGGTGACGAGAAAGCGCTGGCGTTTGCCAGGAAGAAGCCGGTATACGTCGCGCGAGCCATGCAGGAATTTTCCAGGCCCCGCTACGGCGTGGATATTCTCAAGGTCGAGTTGCCGGTTAACCCTATCTTCGTGGGGGAGACGCGCGCTTACGGCGGAGAAGAGGTGGCCTACTCTCGTCAAGAAGCCATCGAGCACTTCCGCGCCACAGCAAGTGCAACCTCCATGCCATTCATTTACCTGAGTGGCGGGAGCACGAACGAGGTATTCTGCGAAATGCTGGAGCTGGCGGCTGAGGCAAGCGTGCCGTTTGCCGGTATGCTGTGTGGCCGCGCGACCTGGCAGGATGCTATTCCAGTCTACGCTCGTGAAGGGGCTGAGGCTCTCTCACTCTGGCTTGAAGAGCGCGGGGCGCAAAACATTCAGGCCCTTAACAATGTCCTGGCACGAAGCGCAATACCCTGGTGGGATTGCTATGGAGGCAAAGATAACATCGAAGTGATAGAACTCGATTATCCGGTTCGCATCTAGAAAGGTTTCTCTCTATGTCCCAGGGCGTCCCACTGACCGACGCTGATCAGGAACGACCGCTCGCGTGGGCGCTGGTCTCGCTCTTCCTCGCCCCGGCTTTCATCTTTGCTAACATGTACAGCACACAGGCCATCCTGCCCGTTCTGAGCAGCGCCTTTCACATTAGCGCGCCTACGGCGGGCCTATCGGTTTCCGTGCTGGTGCTGGCGGTTGCCATCGGCTCGCTCATCTACGGCCCGATCTCCGACCGTATCGGGCGCAAGCCGGTGATGGTCAGCGCCAGCTTGCTGGTAGTGATTCCCACACTGTTGCTGGGCCTTGCCCCGAATTTCGTGACGTTGGTGCTGCTGCGCGCCATCCAGGGATTACTGATGCCTGGCCTGACGAGCGTAGCGATCTCCTACGTCAACGAGGAGTTTTCCGGTAGGGGACGCGGCCTGGCGATGGGCATTTACGTCAGCGGCCTGACGCTGGGCGGCTTATTCTCGCGCGTTGGCAGCGCCGCATTAACCGGCATCTTCGACTGGCGCGTGGCATTGCTGGCTTTCACGCTGCCGACACTCGTAGCGGCTTTGTGTATGTGGCGCTTCCTGCCAGACATCCACAGCAGGAAGAATCTGGATCGGAGAACAACGCTGCGCATGTTGCCCCAACTGCTGGCCAACAGAGAATTTGCGCGTCAATCGTTGAGCGATATGCTGCTGCACCTGCGTAACCGGAGTCTGATCGGAGCATTCATCATCGGTTTCAGCAGCTTCTTCGGCTTCATCGGCATCTTCACCTACCTTCCCTACTACCTCACCGGGCCGCATTTTCGCCTGTCCACCGTTTCCCTCGGCCTGGTGTACCTGCTCTGGCTCACGGGAGTGTGCTCACCCCTCGCCGGTACCCTCGCCGCGCGCATCGGCTCTCGCCGAGCCATCGCCTTCAGCATGGGAACCGCGGCCATCGGGCTGCTGATAACCCTGATACCCTTGCTCCCCATCACCTTACTTGGCCTCGGCCTGTTGACGCTGGGCATGTTCTCCACCGTGCCTGCAGTCAACCTCTACCTGGGCGAAAAAGCTACCACCGCCAAAGGTACCGCCGCCTCGCTGTATCTCTCGCTCTATTACTTCGGCGGCAGCCTGGGAGCTGTGCTGCCTGGTTTCGCGCTGCTGTGGGGAGGCTGGCCAGGAGTGGTCTTCCTCTGCCTCGGCGTGGCGCTGGTCGCGCTGGCCTCGGACGCTGTGCTATGCAGGTAGTGGCTTCTAGCTTTTGAGTAGTGGAGGAGCGCATAAGCAATGCGCTCCTCCACTTTTTATGGCTGCTCGCTCTTCGGCTCGATGGCTTTCATAACCTCCTGGATGAAGCGAGGCTCAGGTACAGCACCCACAATTTCAATGCGGTCGTTCACTACGGTCTTGGGCACGCCCCGCACCTGGTAGCGTTGGGCCATATCAATGAACTCGGAGACTTCAACCACATCAGCGGTGATGTGTTCGTTTTCGATTGCCAGCTTGTGGGCCAACCTGGCCGCACGTGGACAATAGGGTCAGGTAGGGGTAACGAAGACCTGGATGTGGATATCCTGATCGACCGTTGCCAGCGCTTCGCGGGTTTTGTCGCTCAGGTCGGTGGTCCCTTTCGAGACATCGATGAGGTCTTCGATCAGCGTGGAGAATTCGTAGCCGGCAGGGATGCCGAAGTAACGCACCGCGCCTCTGGTGTGGCCCTGCAGAATGAAGGCGGGGATGTGCGTAATGCCGAGGCTCTGGGCCTCTTGCTCATCGCGCACAAAATCTTTGATGGTCAGATGCAGTTTGTCCGAGATATCCGCCAATTCCTCGAGCAGTTCGCGGGTCTCCTTGCAGTACGAGCACTCCTGGCCCGGAACGATTAACACGGACTCGCGCTGGGTGAAGTAGGTGATGTTCACATCATCTTGAAGTTCTTGCGCGAAGAGCGTTTGTAACGTTTGCCGATCTTCCGGTGTGATCATTGCCATCTTGCACTTCCCTCTCTTTCTCTTCATGGTACGTGCTATGTGGATTCTATCATGGTGCATATGAGAAGCACAAGCCAATGCCAAAACAGAACGGTCAACAAGTACTTTGCCTTCCTCGCAAAAGAACAGCAGTTCGTTGCCTGAAACACGCGGCAATTCGCTGACGAAAATGGTACCAGCCCTTTGTCTCCACCAGTCAAGCGTGGTATCCTTTAGGGAAAGCTGATACCAGCCTTTACGCAGAGCTGCGAGCAAACTGCACTCAACATTATTTGCATGTGAAACCCTGAGAATGAGTTGACTGTAGGATAATTGAGTGCTTCAAATGCTGACATGAACATCACATGGAGGACAGCAGGGATGAGCGAATACCAGCGTTACGAATTCATGACTATTGATCGACCTCTGACACGTGAACAACTCGATGCTGTCGATGCCCTTTCCAGTCACATTGACGCATCTTCCACCCACGCCCTGATCGAATATCACTGGGGCAACTTCAAGCACGATCCCATCGACGTGCTCCACAAGTTCTTCGATGCCTTCCTCTATTGGGCCAACTGGGGCGCGCCCGAACTGGCATTCCGTTTTCCGCATGGAATCTTGCCAGCTGATCTCATCGATGGCTACGATCTCGATGATTTCGTCACGTTCACCCGGTACCCGGATTATGATATCCTCGATATCCACTTTGGCGAGATGGAAGGGCCCGACGAATGGATTGACTATGAACTGGGATCGCTCATCGCCATTCGCGATGAATTGATGGAAGGCGATCTGCGGGCGCTGTATATCGCCTGGTTGGCCAGTCAGCGCATGGGAGGGGGCTATGACGAAGAAGAAGAGTACGAGGAAGAGGAGGAGGATGACGAAGAAGATGACGAGGAAATCAGCGTGCCACCAGTTCCCGCCGCCTTTGGCACGCTGACGGCGGCACAGGAGGCGCTGGCAGAATTGTTGCAGGTGCCACAAGAATTGCTCGTTGCAGCGGCTCGACACAGCGGCCCGGCCGTATCCTCGACGGGGATTGATGTTGCCGAATGGGTCAAGTCGCTGCCGCCAGATCGTCAGAACGATTACCTGGTTCGGTTAGCACGCAATGAACCGGGCCTGAGCCGCCTGCTCGTCAAGGAGCTGCGCGAACTGAGCCAGGACAGGACCAGGGCGAAGCCACCAACAGGCGAGCATGTTACGTACGCGACGCTGCTCGCCGAAAGCAAGGGTATTAGAGCCCAACTGGAACGCGAGCAGCGCGAGCAGGAGCAAGCGGCGCATCAGCGTCACCTGCGAGAGATCCGCGATCACCAGGAGGATTACTGGCATCAAGTCGATATGGCAGCGGTGCGCGGTACAGGCACAGGCTACGACGAAGCCGTTCGATTATTGACCGAGCTGCGTGAAGCCGCCGAGCACTTCAAAGAGACCCAGCAGTTTCAAGAGCGTTTCCGCGCCTGGGCCCGGCATCATCTGCGCCGTCCCGCTCTCGTCAAGCGCTTGCAGGCTCGCAACTTCACGTTGCCAGAAGCGTGAGAGGTATTGTTAACCCGGTCTTTTTGCGAAATATCCTTAAATCAGACCATAAAACCTTGACAATGTGTTCACAATCATGCTAT
>VBFM01000159.1:0-6180 GCA_005882595.1 Chloroflexota bacterium | reverse complement strand
TCATTTCTATCCCGTTTTCTGAGCAGTTATCCACTTATCCACATCCCCTAATTACTATGATTCATTACTTTATAAAAAAATATCTATTACCGTAGTAGTAATAGGGGATGTGGATAAGTGGATAAGCCTCCAAAATGCTGCTACTCCTCTCCGGCTAGTAGTGCCTACATGAGCTTGACAGGCTGATTTACGCCCGGTGGATAACTTATCCACCGGCTATCAACATGTGTACAGGCTGAGGATAACGGTGGAGTAACGGTGGATATTTTGCCGGGTAATGGGGATAACTGTGCCATCGCATCAACCACCATGGGATGGTTGTGGATAAGTTATCCCCAGGTGGGTGGATAAGTTTGAAGGGTTATCCCCTGCCATTCCTGGCTGTGGAAAAGTTGTCCACCACTTGTGTGGATAAATAAACTTCGAGTATGGCTGTGTGCGAAGACTTGTGGACGATGTGGAAAACTTATCCACATTGAGTGTGGATAAGTGCTGTGTGGTAGATAGTCCCCCAAGAATTGGAAAAAATACGTTCATTAATTGTTCACCGGTGCGGACAACTCTTTTTCCAAAGTCGTGGAGCAACAAAACGCGCAAGAAATCCAAAACGCACTTTTACACATTTATGAATGGTTGTCCACAATTTTGACCGATTTATCCACGTTTTCTCCTGAGTACAGCAATTTCATTATCATTGATTGTGTTCAGGTTTTCGCAGCGGTTCTCGGCTACTCCGACTATGCGGTGGATGATGTGGAAAACTTATCCACCGATAATGTGGACAAGTGGCCATTGATCGCCTATGCGGTGGATGATGTGGAAAACTTATCCACCATTTTTGTGGACAAGTGTTTGTACGCCCGATTGCTTTGTGGACGGTGTGGAAAACTTATCCACAAAAACTGTGGAAAAGCAATTGTCAGATCGGTTGCTTTGTGGATAGTGTGGAAAACTTATCCACAAAGGCTGTGGAAAAACGATTGTCAGATTGGTTGCTTTGTGGACGGTGTGGAAAACTTATCCACAAAAACTG
Organism: Chloroflexota bacterium; assembly: GCA_005882595.1. Taxonomy (GTDB): domain Bacteria; phylum Chloroflexota; class Ktedonobacteria; order Ktedonobacterales; family Ktedonobacteraceae; genus VBFM01. Next base: position 5,147 of record VBFM01000159.1, on the reverse strand, counting down.
TGGAAAGCTCCATGATGAAAAATTGGTCATACTATGAGTGTGGACGATGTGGAAAACTTATCCACAACGATGTGGATAAGCTAAGAGGCATCGACCTGGCTCTAAGGACTCTACTCTACTCCACCCTTTGTCCGTTTCTATGAAAGATGCAAAGATAAGGTTATCCACATTTACTGTGGATAACTTGGTGGAAAAATGTGCAGAAGTCATGCCTATCCGACTGCCTGAACGAAGTTAGGACGTAGTCCGTTGGCAGTCGGAATAAGGACACAGTACGAGGGATTAAACCGACAACGTGCGGTCAGAGAAGCGAATCCCCATGCGCGCTAGCAGTTTGTAGACGCGCAGTACTTCACCGGTGCTGCACGCGCAGGCAAGCTGCGCGTGGGGACTCTGCGGCGCGTCTCCATCATAGACGCTGCCAATCATGCCCAGCATATGCATGCAAAGTTGCTCGCGGAAGGGGTTCAGAAGCTGAATACCGGTCTGCCATACTCTTTCCCAGCGCTCTTGCGAGTTCTGCTTCATTTTGCTTTCGGGGGCGGATCCTTCCAGGTGCAGTAAGGCATCTATATACGGCCCTATCAGCCAGGGCCACGCGCCTCCTTGATGGAGACCACCTCCCTGCTCCTCCAGATTCTCCTTTATATGACCCACATAACTATCTGACCTGGGAGTGAGCGTGCGTAATCCATAAGGCGTAAGCAGGTGTTTGGTGACGGTATTCAACACGGTGCGTTGGCGGCTGTCCTCCAGGATGGGATAGCGCAAGGAGAGCGCAAAGAGTTGATTTGGGCGAATGCTGGCATCGTTGCCTTCTACGTCATCATGGACATCATACAGGTAGCCTCCAGGAGCGTACCAGAAGCAGGCATTGAAACTGAGCTTGCATTGCTGGCGCAGTTTCTCGTAACGGCTGGTCTGGTGATTGATGCGCCCGGTGCGGTAGAGATGTTCTGACCATTCTTGCATAAGGGAGAGCGCCAGGTACCAGAGGGCATTCACCTCGACGGCCTTACCATACCTGGGCGTGACCGGTGCGCCCTTTGTAAAGGCGTTCATCCAGGTCAGAGCTTTGCCTGGCTGCCGCGCTTCCAGCAATCCATCCTGTGGATCAACGCGAATGCTGTTATAGGTGCCCTGCGTATACCAGGTGATGCTTTCTTCAAGGCTCCCGTAGAGCTCATACAGCGGACCATAATCGCGCGTGACCTGTAAATACTGATCTAGCGCATAAAAGTACCAGAGTGTGGTATCGACGCTGCCATAATCCTCTTCTCGTAAAGGATGCTCGACAGTCGGCAGGCGATCTGGCAGCAATCCCTGCCGGAAGTAGTGCCCCAGGTTGGTCAGGATACGCCGCGCCTCCGAATATCTCTGGGTGGCCAGGGTCAAGCCTGGCAAAGCGATCAGGGTATCGCGCGTACTTTCATCCATCTGATAAAAAGCAGGAATGATAGCAGGCGAAGTCTGAACGTCCGAGAAAAATGAAGAGTGTCCAGCAGATGACTCGTCGGCTGGGATAGTGTGCTGTGCCAGGAAGCGATCTCCTGCTTGCAAGAGCAAGAGTAGGAATTCTTCTCCCTGGGGAGATTCGTCCGTGTTAGATGGGAATGGCAGCACGGGTTGAGTATGCGTAGCTGCGCCGCCCTCGCCAAAGTAGCGTTCAGGTTGCAAAAAACTACGCTGGTGTTCCACGGCTTTCTGGTAAGCGCGATTCAGGTGGCTCGTGCTGAAGTTGAGCCAGGATAAATCCTCGGCAGTGATAATAATAGTCAATCCGGCGTCTTCTCCAGGCCACAATTTCGTGCGGAATACACCGGGCAGGTAAAGATCATCGGTAGCTGTTCTCCCCATGGCATGGTCTTGCCGTCGCAAGAAATTCCAGTACCAGACTCCCGTGGGCAGGAAAGTGGTCTCGCCCTCAGGATGTCCTACCACGAAAATATGATAGGGGTTCGCACCATCCCAGGCGCGAACGGCGCAGCCAGCGACGCTCGAATTGTTTTCCTTATTAAAAGAATCTTGCTCCAGGAGATGTGCTTTGACCTGAAATTGCCAGTTGTTGTCTCCATGCTGGGGTTCGTTATAGGCACGGTAGGCCGCGAAAGGGAGCAGCGTCATTGAAAGGACGCGCTGGTCTGCAGGGGGATAATCATGGTAGCGTGAATACGCGTGAGGAGATGGACTCAGACTGCGCCAGGAGTTGCCTTCATATGGAGAGGCAGGTGCAGCGGTTCGCAGCACGCGGTAGTGAATGTAGGTAGTATTCAATCCCTGGGGCATCCAGATGCGCTTTTCCAGTATGACGCCATCGATGCCGCCCAGGCGATAAGTAAAAACTGGAAAGCCTTCTTCCAGCTGAAAGGTTTCGAGGTGGGCAAAGCCGGCGGGATTGAGAGTACCATCCCTGTACTCGTTGGTACCGAGATAGTAAGTACGCTGGTCAAAAACGATTTCCTCATCCATTTTCGCTACGAGAAGTTGTGGCTTTTTCCCCTCACGCGGTGATGCCACCAGCAGGCCCTGCTCCAGGCGTGTCAACACGCCCGCGACGGTGCCCGCGGCGTATCCTCCCAATCCATTGGTCACGAGCCATTCTCGCCCAATAGTCTCATTGAGGTCACAACAGACGCTGCGATCAAATGTGATGGGCATATTCTACCCTTTATCCCCTCAGATGATTGAACAGGTGAACAGTATCGAAGCTTACCAATCTGCCTCCTCTAGTGTAACATACTCTCTTGTTAGATGGAGGTAAAATTCCGGCATTTTTTTGACACATTCTCATGAAATTGTGATTTTTGTTTAACCTCCGCTATTCTTGTGACAGGCTTCTCATGAGAAACGTATTACAAGCAAGTACCATTCTTGTACCTGTGTAACCAACGTGTTACACTACATGTATCCGCAAATGAGCGTTCTTATTTACAGAGGAGTTATCATCATGCTATTTATGTCTCCCAAAAAGAGTTGGCGCCATATTGCGAAGAGCATAATAATTGGCTTCGCTTTTGTGGCACTTCCATTGCTCCTACTTCTTTCGGCATGTGGAAATAGTGCTACTACTACTGGTAGTGGAACACCGACTTCTAACATGTTGCCCTGCAGTAGCGCTGTCAACAATAGCAGTCCGCCACCTACACCCTATCCTCCAACAACAAATTTCAGTGCTCCCAATGATTTAATTTCCAAAGGCACCTTGATTGTGGGGAGTGATACGACCTATCCGCCGCAAGAGTTTATTGACACGGCGACGGGCAATCCAATCGGATTCGACGTTGACCTGATCACGGCTATGGCTCAGAAGCTTGGCTTGAAAGCAGTGGTCAAGACGGCAAACTTCGATACTATCCTGGATGATTTGAATGCCAAGCGCTACGATGTGGTCATTTCTGCGATATCGATCAACTCGGATCGGCTACAAAAGGCCGATTTTGTACCGTACTTCCAGTCCGGCCAATCGCTCATCGTGCCGAAAGGTAATCCCATGAGTATCAAATGCTTACCTAACTTGTGTGGATCTAAAGTCGGTGTGCAGAGCGGAACAATCGAGTTAGATGCCTTGAATGTTCAAAGCAAGGCTTGTACTGGAGCGGGAAAACCAGGCATTCAACTCACCGTTCTGAAAGATCAGACGGCAGTTATACAATTGTTGGTCGATCATCGTGTTGATGCAACATTTCAAGATTCACCTGTCACAGACTACTACCTCAAACAGAATGCCGGTCAATTTGATATCGGAGGGACAGTAATCAACACTGTGCCAGAAGGTATTGCCGTACGTAAGGGAGATACCTCAATGTTGGATGCCATGAGAGCAGCATTTACTGCTGTGAAGAACGGTGGCACTTATGATAGTCTTTTCACAAAATGGCAGTTGAATGCCAGCCAGAAAGTTGGCAGTTGATTTGATTGTGGTTAACATCTAAGGGGCAAACTTCGATTTCTGGCTTCCACATTTTCATTATAGTGGGGAAGCCAGAAATGTGCCTGAGGAGGCTACTGTGTTTCGGTGGGATATTTTTCTGCATTTTCTCTACCAGGACCCTAACCTGTTTTTTCTCCAGGCAGCTTGGACAACATTGTGGATATCTGTCATTGCTCAGGCCTGCGGCGTCATTATTGGCCTCTTCCTGGCACTGATGCGTATGTCGCGTTTTCCCTTGCTTACTTGGCCTGCCCGCGCATATATATGGTTTTTTCGTGGTAGTCCCCTTCTGGTACAGGTTCTCCTGCTCTACAATGGCCTTCCCAGACTGATCCAAAATCCGGCTTTCTTACTTCCTGATTGGGCCTGCGTGTTGGTGGCTTTCTCGCTCAATGAAGGTGCCTATATGTCAGAGATTACTCGTGCCGGTATTACGTCCGTAGATGCTGGCCAGATGGAAGCAGCTAAATCTCTGGGAATGCGCTTTCCTCTAGCTATGCGCCGCATCGTGTTACCACAAGCGGCCCGTGTGATTGTTCCTCCCCTGGGTAACGAATTTAATAACATGCTCAAGACCACATCTATAGCCTCAGTAATTGGCCTTAATGAATTGACCCATACAACCTCTCTCTTAGGGTCACCCACCTTCACTGTTTTTGAATTGCTGGTTCTGGCAACTCTATATTATCTGTTTCTTACCACAATTTGGGGTTACATACAGAACTGGATCGAGAAGCGTCTGGACCCTGATCGCTTGACGAAGACCGATTTGAGCGAAAAAAAAGGTTGGACTGAGCGCATGCTGGGCTTTGGCTCTCGTACTCGTGGTGGTACACTGGTTAGTGGGCGCTAGGAGGAACAGTATATATGAGTATAGAACAGGCAAATGGCAACAGGATAATGCGTACCGATGAGATGGTACGCGCCGAGCAGATCGTCAAGCATTTTGGGCGCCTAACGGTACTGGATGGCGTTGATCTTTCGGTGAAACGCGGGCACGTGGTGGTGATTATTGGGCCGAGTGGCTCCGGTAAAACCACGCTGCTGCGCTGCATCAATCACCTGGAGAAGATCGATAGCGGGCGCATTTATATTGATGGGCAACTGGTTGGCTATCGCGAAGTGAAAGGACGGCTGGTGGAAGACAAAGAGGCTGCCATTGCGCGTATGCGCTCTCAGGTTGGCTTTGTGTTTCAACGTTTTAATCTGTTCCCAC
>VBFM01000158.1:14118-14467 GCA_005882595.1 Chloroflexota bacterium | reverse complement strand
GGTGCAAGATACGACGGAGTTGGATTATCAGGCCCATCGCAAGACCAGTGGGCTGGGTCCCATCGGCAACGGCAGGCACCAGGGCTTTCTGCTGCAAACGGTGCTGGCGGTCGAGCCGACCTCGGGGGAACTGCTGGGCATTGCCCAGCAAGAGCCATTCATCCGGCAGCCTGCCCCCAAGGGAGAGCGCTACAGCCAGCGTGTGCAACGCGAGCGCGAGTCGCAGGTGTGGGAACGGGCCGTGCAAGCCATGGGAGCGCCGCCGCAGGGCGTGGTGTGGGTGCATGTAGGAGATCGCTACAGTGACATCTACACGCTCTTTTTAGAGTGTCGGCAGCAGCAGACGCAC
>VBFM01000158.1:585-13984 GCA_005882595.1 Chloroflexota bacterium | reverse complement strand
GCCAGTGACCAGCAGGAGCTGGAGGTGCCCGCCGAGCATGAGCGGCAGGCGCGCACGGCACGCGTGGCCATCAGCTACGGCCAGTTGCGCCTGCTGGCTCCTGACAAGCGCGAGCACCAGCTGCCCAGCATGCTGCTGTGGGTGGTGCGGGTGTGGGAGCTGGATGCGCCAGAGGGCGTGGAGCCATTGGAGTGGGTGCTGTTGACGTCCTTGCCGGTCCAAAGTGTGGAGCCAGCCTGGGAGCGCGTGGGCTGGTATCGACGGCGCTGGATCGTGGAAGACTATCATCAGGCGCTCAAGACCGGCTGCCGTATGGAAGAGCGCCAGGTGCAAAGCTACGAGGGGCTGCGGCGCTTGCTGGGGTTGCTGGCCCCCACCGCGGTGCGCGTCTTGCAGCTGCGCACGCTAGCCCGTCAGCAGCCAGAGCGGCTTGCCCAGGAGGTGCTGCCCAGCGAAGTGGTGCAAGTTGTGGCGCTCAAGACGGGCGGCGAGGTGGCCTGTATGACGGTCGAGCAGTGCGTCAAGCGCATCGCCCAATTGGGAGGGTATCAGGGCCGTCGCAGTGATGGGCCGCCTGGCTGGAAGACCTTGTGGCATGGCTGGCTCAAGATCCAGACCATGCTGGAAGGGGTCCATCTTGCCTCTCAAGTTTTACTCGAGTAGAAACTTGTGGGTACTAGTCAGGTGCTTGTCCTCGTCCCTGGCGCCCCCACCCAGGACAGGCACAAGGCCCCCTGCCCTCATCCACACTTCCCCCTGTCCCTACACACGCGAAAAAACCTCCCTGTGTAAGACCCTGCAGGTCCTCGCACCCCGTTTGTAGAGTTCGAGAGTAGGGCTCGCAAAAGCAAAACCCGTCTCGGCTATATATGGTCTTTCGGGGCCTGGGAGGCCTCGCGTTGGACTTGCTGCAACACCGGTTGAATCTGCGGCCCAGCCAGAAAGTTCGTTCGCAGCGCCTCATCCCCGATACCCTCAGCCAACCCCCCGATGATCGTCGCCGCCTCACCAAAGGCTGCTTGTGCTTGCGTAGGCTCGCCAACTACCTGATACAACCTTCCCAACGCCGCCTGGATCTGCCAACATTCTGCTGGCAACCCCAGGTCTGCAGCCAGCTGGGCGGCCTCGGTCAGGTGGTCGATGGCCTGCTCACGCTGCCCATCCCACACTGCAAGCAAAGCCTCTGAGCGCAGGTAGGGAATGCGGAAGCGCCGGTAAGGCCCCAGGCGCTCCCCCAGTCGGTGTACTTCTTCTCGCGCCAGGCGCTCATCCCCTCCACGCAGTAAGGCCTCCATTTCATACTGACGAGAGAAATCCAGCACGAGCAATGCCACATCAGAGCTCTTGCGTACGGTGATGGCCTTCACGGCATAGTGATAGGCTGCTTTCCACTCCCCTACCAGGGCATAGTGCATGCACAGCCGCGACAGGGCGGGCACACGCAATGGTCCAAGGTCTAACGTCTCTGCAACGGCTTCTGCCTCTGCGAGCGTGCTGCGCGCCTCTTCCCACTGCTGCAAAGCTTGATAGGTACTGCCTAAGGCAGTGAGAAAGACCTGGAAGCTCATAGCTGGAGGAAGAGTCCGTGCCAGCGTGACGGTTTGTTGCGTGAGCAGGAGCGCCTCTTCATAGGCTCCCGCTTCCAGCAATCCTTGCGTGAGGTTGTTCGTACTGATGACTTGTACCCAGACATTCTTGATCGCTTGTGCGAGCGCAACCGCTCTGCGGCCACTGCGAAGACTGTCGTGTACCTTCCCAGCATGCACTTGTGCGATAGCCAGGTTCGCCCAGCACAAGGCTTCTGACGCGCGATTCGTTAAGGGTTGCGTAAGAGGAGAACCCATCAGAAAGTGTGCAATTGAAAGCTCTTGCGAAGCGGTCTCCTCATTGCCCAGAGCCGCATACAGCGCCAGGGACGCTTCCAGACAGCGCATGGCCTCCTCAAAGTTTCCCCCACGAAGATGGATCCATCCAAGCAAGAAGAGACTTCTTGCTTCCAGTTCCTTGTCGTGTATACCTCGTGCTAGAGAGAGCGCATGTTGTCCATGAGGGAATGCGCTCTTTGGGTCCTCCCACACAACGCCTGCGATCTGTGCCAGGTTGCACTCCGTTTCCGCGAGCGCCTTCTGATCGTGACTAGTCTCTGCCATGCGCCAGGCTTCCTCCAGGAGCACTCGAACCTTGGGCTTGTCGTGCGACTGTTGGAGCGCCAGGATCGCTAAGCGGTTGAGGGTCATACTAACCAGCGCAGGCAGCGGCTTTTGCTGCGCATAGGCGACCAGCTCTTCATAGGCCTCTTGAGCCTTCCCCCAGGTGTTCAGGAAGGCATAAGACTGCCCCAGGGAGACGTAGAGATGTGCAATCTCCAAGGCCCCTGGCATGGTCTGCATCAGCCGCTGTTCCTGGAGCAAGGTGCGCGCCTGGTGGTAGTGCCCGATGGCGTCTTCGACGGCAAAGACGGCCAGCGCCTCATCCCCTGCCTGCATGCTATAGCGATAGGCTGCCTCGGCCTCTCCCGAGGCCCTCGCGTGATACGCCAGCTCGGCGGCGGCGACTCCTTCTTTCCGCAACAGCGCTAAGACGCGCTGATGCAAGACCTGCCGCCGCGCCGCGCCCAGCTCAGTGTAGACTACATCTCGGATCAGGTCATGGGAGAAGCGATAGCTGCTCGGACGGCCTACACCTGCTTCCTCCTCGCGCAGGAGCCCACTACCGACGGCCTCCTCCAGGCCCTCGACGCCTGCCTGCATCCCCACTTCGGCCAGCTGCCACAGCAGCTTCGTGGTTGCCTGGTTCCCCAGCACGGCACTGGCCTGCACCAGTTGGCGCGTGGGAGGCTTGAGCCGTGCCAGGCGCGCCAGGATCATCGCGCGCACCGAGATTGGTACCAGCGCGCGCCGGGATCCCTCCTGCACGAGAGCCGCGGCCATCTCTCCGGTTGGCTCCAGCCCCCAGGTACCATCCGCGCTCAAGCATGGGACCAACCATTGCCGGTCGCGGAACAGCTTGAGTGTTTCCAGCAGGTACAACGGCTGCCCGCCCGTGTGCACAAACAGGAAGTCACCCAGCGCGGAGAGCCTCGTCTCCCATGCGGGCGAAGGCTCGGCCCCTGGCGCGGCGGGCACAGTCGCGCCGTGCTCACGCTGTTCACCTCCACTGCTGGTTCCAGGCTTCGCCTCTCCTGCGATGGCCTGAAGAAGCTGGACGGTCTCCGCCTGGCTCAGCGTCTGCAACGCGATCCGCGTGACCTGCAGGTCGCGGCCCAGATCGGAGAGATCTGCGGAGAGCTGCGGGTTGAGTTCCCTCCCCTCACTGCGTATCGTGCCCAGCAGCAGCACCCGGCTGCTATGCCCCTTCCAGTGCCGTCCCAGGTAGCGCAGCAGGTCGAGGGAGGCCTCATCGATCCACTGCAGGTCATCCAGCAGGAGCACCAGTGGCGCTTGCTGTGCCAGGGCGTCCATCAAGCGCGCCACCGCTTCAAACAGCCGCAGCTTGGCGGCCAGTTCATCCTCAGTGGGAGCAGGCAGATCAGGGTAGCGTACCCGTAGCTCGGGCACGAGACGCGACAGTTCGGCCAGCCACAGGTCGTCCAGCAGGTCCTCCGGCGCGTTTTCCTCCTCCAGCCGCTGGCGCACGGCCTCGACCAGCGGCTGATAGGGCAGTCGTCCCCCCATCTCGAAGGCTTGCCCGCTCAGCACATCGGCACCCTGGGCTCGCGCCCAGATCCCAAAATCGTGGGCCAGCCGCGTTTTGCCGATGCCGGCCTCGCCCTCCACTAGCGCGGCCTGCGGCCGCCCCTGCTGCGCCTGCTGAAAGCTCCCGACCAACTGAGTGAAAGCCGCGGCCCGTCCGACCAGCGGGGCCACCAGCTCGCCTGGCGGCCGACTCTCCACCATGGTGGGGGAGGAACGAGCCGGGCGACTCCCACGGCTGTCCGCCAGGGTGGCGTGAACGTGCTCAGCCAGGGCCACGCTATCCGCCGAGGGTTTGGCCTGCAACTCCTCGGCCAGGCGCGCCCGCAGGGTGGCATACACCTGCAAGGCCGCGACCGCATCACTCCGTGCCAGGTGTACCCGCATCAAGCGCCGAGAGGCCTCCTCCGAGAGCGGATCAAGCGCCAGCCAGCGGGTGAGGGTGGCTCGGGCCTGCTCCAGCTCGAAGGCTTCCTCCTGCCAGGATGAGAGCCGATCGAAGAGCTGGAGCACGCACACCTGCCATTGGTGCTGCTGTTGCTGGACCCACGCGTCAAAGCCAGTCTCCTCGCGCAGCCAGAAGCCGTCGAGGAAGGGGCCGCGCACCTGGGCGAGGGCGTGCTGGAACAGGGCGAGCAGGGCCGCGCGCTGTTGCTCAGTTTGGACTGCGGAGAGCCGCAGAGCCTGGTAGGCCTGCTGCACTACATCCAGGTCTAGCTCCAATGGAGCATGTGAGTTCAGGCCGAGCAGCTCATGCTCATTGAGTAGGTGGCTATGGTGGGAAGATGTGGCATCGGAGTCGGCGAACAGGGCACGTAGTAGCGTAAGGGCGGTACGCAAACCTGTACGAGCAGCGTGGGGCTCACTGTCGGGCCATAGGAAAGCAGCCAGCTTGCTGCGGGAATGCATGCCTCCTTCGACCGCCAGATAGAGCAGCAAGGCCTGCGCCTTGCGCAAGGCAAAGGTGAGGCGGCTGCCCTCATGAAACACTTCGGGTGCACCGAGCACGGCCAGACGTAACAGACCCATGGCATGTTCTCTTTAATAATAGGATAATGGATGCGACGAACAGTTCCTCACAAGCTCAGCCTCGCTTCCTTACATGCCTTGCGGCCGCGCTGCCAGGTGATCGAGCGCTCTGATGAGCAAGAGGAAAATCGGTTGTTCACTGTGTCCTGACCACTGTAGAGCTATCGTACCATGTGAGATTGTTCCAGGTCAAACACAAGCATTGCTTCACGAAACCTCTTGCTGTGGCAACACCGTGACCTGCTGGGGAGGGACTTCCCGTTCTTGACGCTGTTCTTTCCTGGTCATACTAGCATCAGAGAGGACGAAGGGTAGCCGGTTGTGGAAGGAGTGATGAGGTTACCTGTGCCCCAGACAGGGTACCCAACATATGTATTGAGTCTCGTGGAACGCGTCGAACCAGGTAGGATGGACGTAGAGAGCACACAAAGGAGCGTTGCTTTATGGCACAGCTGCAGATCGTCTACTTACTGCGACCTGGAACCCAGGAGCAGTGGCGACGCCTGTACCAGGAAGTAGCGGAATCACGCAGAGAGCAATTCGAAGAGTCCTGTCGACACATGGGGATCACCCAGGTGCAGGTCAGGCTGGTGCAAATGCTCCACAGTGACCTGATGCTCATGACACTCCACACGCGGGAACCGCAAAAGACCCTGCAGGAACTGGCGAGCGCAGAACGTCCATTTGAGCGCTGGTTGCGAGCACAGCTTCAGGGCTTGCTTGGATGGAATGTGCAGGATGTAGTGACTGGGCTGCTTGACTCACAAGGTGACCTCATCTTCACCTGGAGTCCTAAGATGTAACCCTATCGCGCTCTTAAACACGCCGCAGGTCTAAATACTTCCAGGGAATAGTTGCGGAATAAATATCACCTTCTGTGGTTCTGTTACTCCCAAAGCAGGCGCAGACGAGGACCCATCTTAATCGACTCGTCCCTGCCATAATCATTAGAGAGGAGGCGGCAAGTGGAGTCCTGTTGCTGTTCCGACCGACCTGGCTCTTTCCAGGTGGTATCAAGCACCAGCCCTTTTCTCACCGCCCCTTTCCGAAACCGAACGGATACCTATCAGCGTCTACTGAGAGGTCTTTTCTGCCCGTCTCCTTCATCTTCCTTTTTGTCAGTAGCCATCCTCTGATTCCCCGAGTCGTCACAGCCCCGGTAAATCTGATCCGCATTCACCTCAGCCGTCTTCTCGTCCCCTGTGACACTCGAGAGTACCAGGAAACCGTGTTTGGCAAACACCTCCGCCGCCAGCGCTTTGTTCCCCAGCACGAAGCCCTGGTCGATGTTGTCCGTATTCACTTTGGTCATATGCCCTCCTTCATAGAACTATTCCGATGTGATGAAGTTAGTGAACTGACTAAAAACGGCGCTAAAACTGCAAATGTCAGTTAGTCAGCTGACTTATAATGGCCGCGAAGAAGTTTTCTCACTCGGTTCCGAAGCATTCGCCTGCTTGCTCTCGCCGTTCACAAGCGGAATCGTCTGTTCTCCTGGACGGCTAGCAAGCTGGGCGCGCTGAGCCCGTTTCGCCTCATGCTTGGCCGCATCCTTTGCCACTACCGTGATTGCGGCGGAAGCCAGAACTATGTCCTTCAGCAGGAACTGCCCCGTCAGGTTGAGCAAGGGGAAGCCAGTCACTCCTGGAGCAATCGCGAAAATGGTCAGTGTCCCGGCAAACAGCACCAGGGATAATAGACCGACAAAGCGCACCCACAGACCGGCGATAAGCAGCACACCGGCAATGACTTCAAGCGCGCCGAGCACATAGACAAACGTGCTGGAGGCCAGGAAAGGAAGCGACTGAGAGAGCAATACAACGATCGATTGGGGATTGTCAAGATGCAGGGATCCGATCCAGAGCAGGACCAGGCCCAGGCTGATACGCAAGAACGGCCCCGCGAGCCGCTCGGCCAAACTGAACAACGTCTTCATAATAAAATCTCCTTTTTAGTGTATCCAGGAGCTCCCTCAGGAACTCCGGTATTGTTTTTACACGAATAGATTCTGCGGAGGTTACAGCGTTTTTATGAGGATGAAGGCCTACCCCTGCCTGGCTGGCGCACCAGGATTTTCTCCCGGTTGTGCAGCCAGGCAAGTTCGGAGAAGCGGTATCCTGCGATCCTGCTCTGCCTGGCCCTCTCACACGTCTGGCGTCGGATCAGAAAGAGCGGAGGCAATGGTCTGCTCCAGCATCATCGTTCACCCGGGCGCTAACCTCTGCATCGCTCGTCGCGGTATTACCCGCGTCGGGCCTCATCTGCTTGCACTGCCAGCTCGTTGAGGACTGCAAAGAACTCTGACGATTGGCCGATGAAAAGCCCATCGGCCGTGAAGGACTTGATCGTGGCCACTGCNNCGCTATCTGCGTCGGGCGAATGATCGAAACGGGCGGGAACTTGCGGCTGAGGAAGACGGTGGGCTCGGGCATGATCAGGTTGGTCTGGAAGTTCTCTCCGCCAAAGGGAGCGGCATTGAGGTCCGGAAACACCAACCCATTGGTGGGATCGGTCAAAGCAGGCGCGTTGCCCGCCTTGTCGTGCCAGGTCTGAAAGTGCGCTGTCTCGGTTGGGCCGATACTCAGCAGGATGCGTAGCACTTCCAGACTGGTGACCCCCTGAGCCAGCGTTGGGTAGAGGCTGGTGCCACCTTGCTCGATATACCCAAAATGGAAGCCCGCCGTGCTGGCGATGGCCTGGATGTGGGCATCGGGGGCGAGGTCCGCGTCAGATCTAGGAATGGCTGGAAACTTCCCTTTACTCAAACCCGGGATGGCTTGAGCGAACGTGCCACCCAGATCGGGGTTCTGCGTGCGGCTGCGGTAGCGCGTCCACCAGCTGGTGTCCACGGTGAGATGCATGAGGTTGGTGAGCCGCCCGATCTGCTGGGCGCCGGTCGCTTTACTGCTCGGCAAATTGCGAAACTTATCCAGGTTGACCGGAACGGCGCCTTTGGAAGCCAGGTACGCGTTGATGAACGCCATGTGGCTGAACTCATCCTCGGTATTGTCGTGGATATATTGGGACATGTCCCCATCCAGCACTTGAAGCTTAGCAATGTAGGCTTTACTCCCGCTCCCCCCAGGGACTTCGCTGTCCTGGATGCCTCCCAGTTCGTTGTACTGCTGCCACAGATCGCTTTCGATGATTTCGACCGCAGCCAGCAACCTGAGAATGGCCACGTCTCCCTGTGTGAGACCGCCACTTTTTTCTTCGGCGAAGGCCGGTAACGATAACCCACCGGCCAAGAGCCCGGCACCGATGGTTCCTGCCCCACCTACCACAAGCCCCTTCTGCAAGAAGGAACGGCGGCTGGTAGAAGCTTTCGCTTGTTGCATATTGTGTTCCATATATTCTTTCTGCGCCTGTTGCGCGTTGTGTTCCATGATCAAGAGAAGATCATGGATTAGTCCATCTAGAGGCACACGAGTCCAGGCCCATGCGCTCCGTAAACAACGGATGTACATAATCTGTGGGACTTCCCCACAGAACACCGAAGTGCCGCTAGTAGATTCGCAGAAGGTTACAGACCATGTACTGTGCATCTAGACACTTCTGTCTAGCGCGTTTCCGGAACATCAAGGGAAGCAAATACACCATTCTGTTGATGCGCACCTGCTCGCTTTTGAGGTATACCTCTTGTTAGAGCAAGTGACGGGAGTTCCAGTGGTAATGGAACTCCTGAGAAATACATTGCTATGTGAGCGTTGAAATTTGATACAAATACCTGGGCGCGTTGTATCACCTAGTGAAGGACTATCATTATGTCTGCCCTCATACACGATCTGAATGTCACCTTTCTCCTGTTTGTTGTCGCTATCATCGGTCTCTCCCTTGTCACCGTGATTGTGCGGGCACAACGTCGCCCAGTCACGACGGGTGTTGAGGGCATGATTGGGGCGATTGTTGTGACTTCAACTGCACTCCTTCCAGAAGGACGGGTAAGCTACCAGGGTGAAGACTGGACGGCCGTGCTGGATGCTCCTGCTATTGCCCCGGACCCTGGAACGGAGTTACGTATCGTTGCTGTTGAAGGCTTATGCTTACGCGTTAAGCCTGTTGTTGATTTACTCTCATATCCCTCCCCCAGATATATGCGGGGAGCATGAAGGAGACTTGTTATGGATACCACTCTTATTCTAGTGCTTGTGATTGGTGTGATCGTTGTTGTTCTGCTCATGTTACTCTCCTCAGCCATTCGCGTCGTGCAGCAGTATGAGCGCGGCGTCATCTTCGTCCTGGGTCGTTTGATAGGGGCGAAAGGACCAGGCATCTTCCTGGTGCCGCCCTTTATCTCACGCATCGCCAAAGTTGACCTGCGTATTGTGACGCTCACAGTACCGCCGCAAGAGGTGATCACAAGAGATAACGTGACGGTGAAAGTCACCGCTGTGATCTACTTCTATGTCGTGGACCCGGCTGCAGCTATTGTGAATGTGGTGAACTTCCTGCAGGCAACGACGCAAATCGGACAAACGACCTTGCGCAATGTGCTTGGCCAGTCGGAACTGGATGAATTGCTGGCGCAGCGCAATAAAATCAATCGCGAACTGCAAGCAATCATCGACGAGCATACAGAGCGCTGGGGCGTGAAGGTCACAGCGGTGGAGATCAAGGACATCGAGTTACCTGCAACGATGCAGCGTGCCATGGCCAAGCAGGCCGAAGCCGAACGTGAAAAGCGCGCTAAGATTATTCATGCCGAAGGTGAGTTACAGGCTTCCACCCAATTGGCGCAAGCAGCAGCAGTCATTGGTTCACAACCCGCTGCCCTGCAACTGCGCTACCTGCAAACGCTCACGGAAATCGCTGTTGAGAAAAACTCGACGATCATCTTCCCCCTGCCAATTGATCTGGTCGAGCCAATAATAGATTTGCTACACCGTAACAATGCTACGGCCGCAAACGAGCAGCATGATGGATTGGTCAACTCCCTACCCTCTTATCCACAACGGTAGGAGGAGTGCAAACTATCGGGCAAGCAGCTGGAGTAGTAGCCTTGTGTGTTTACAAGATTCGATCAAATCGGAGACCGAGCTACTAGACTACTACACCAGACGGAGCCAAGCCGTCCTGCTCCATGCGCATGGCATAGGAGCAGGACGGTGGTCATCTCTTTCATTACACCCTATAATTATTGTAGAGTAAAAATGAACTATATCCGGCAATCACAATGCCAATGTTAGAGACACATATGCACAAACCTCTCAATGCGATGCGCTTAATCCACTGGGCCAGCGGCGCACCCATGTCTAGCGAATTACCTATCAGTGACCCGCATCCAGACCCGGGTTTACTCGGCCCAGACTCGTTATCCTGGCGCTTGCATGAAGAACAATGGTTGATCACCGCGGGCGCACGCGCATTTTTAATGCAAGCCGCCCATCCCAAAGTAGCTCAGGGAGCGCTTGACTATAGTGGTTTCGCCGCGGACCCCTTTGGACGCGTGGATCGTACCATCCAGGGAATGGCGGTCTTGATCTTTGGCACTACCCACGAGGCCAACGCTATGGCTCGCAATATTAATCGCCTCCACCACACTGTCCGGGGTACTCTTCCTGAGAGCATAGGACACTATACGGCAGGTGATGTATATAGTGCTATGGAGCCTTTAGCGCTCTTGTGGGTCCATATCGTTTTCGTCGATAGTATGCTCACCGCCTACAAGACTTTTGTCGGCCCGCTTTCAGAGGCAGCGTGCGAACAGTACTGGCAGGAATCCTGCCGCTATGCACGACTCCTCGGGTTGACCGATGCGACCCTCCCAGCCAGTTATGCTGCCGTGCAGCAATACATTCGTGAAGCGCTTGCTTCAGGAGAGATCGCAATCGGACCCGCCGCCCATTTCATTGCTCAGAAGGTACTCTATCCCCCGATGCCATTGTTACGCAAGCCATTGTGGATGATTGTGCGCTTGATTACTATTGGCCAACTTCCATCAGATATAAGACAAGCATACGGACTGCACTGGAGCACGAGACATAGGGTAGGATTTCGTATTGCACGCGGCGTCGGGCATCTCCTACGCCGTCTCTTCCCCAATGCACTTGGTAGATCTCCTCTAGTGAACTTCGCCAGGCGCCGTGCCCAGGGAGCTGTTCCACAGAAGTAGGTAATTTTGTCTAGGCGATGCCAGGACAATCAGAGGGAAAAATTACACCATTCTGTCGATGGCTCCCTGCCTCCACTCAGCTATATATATGGTGATGATCGTAGTGCAGAAGTGTTTTCCGCTTAGGCATGTGTCCTTTAGAGGGACGTTTCTTGCCATGCAAAATCACCCGATGGTCACATTTGACCAAGAACAGAAGGAGAAACTATTAGATGAGGTTTTTGATGGATACTCTGACAAGCCTATTCCTCAGTATGGAGTCAGTCAAAAGGAGCACGCAGTTATGATGAAGAAAAAGCAGTTGATCGTGGCAACCTCCATCATCGGCATTCTCGTGGTGATCGGTGCAGTGGTCGCCGCGTTGGTCCTTTCATCCGCAAAGGCGAACGACAACACCGCGAACGCCTCCAGTACCTCTGGCGCCATCGTCGTCGCCTGGAATAAGGAACTGTTACACATCGTCCAAACGCCCGGCGCTCAGCCGGCCACCATACACCCGACGCGCAGCTACGCTATCCTGCACGCGGCGATCTACGACGCCGTCGTCTCCATCACCCGGGATGCTACTCCCTATCTCTTCTCGGTGAGTGCTCCCAGCGGCGCGCGGCCCGACGCCGCAGCAGCCCAGGCCGGCCATGACACCCTGGTGGCGCTCTACCCCAAGATGAAGACGGCGCTCGATCAGCTGCTCGCCGGTGAGCTCGCAGCCATCCCCGACGGAGCGGGCAAACAGCAGGGCATCCAGGTCGGCCAGACTGTCGCCGCCCGCTTGATCTCCATGCGCGCCAATGACGGTTCCGCGGCCACATCCCAGCCCTTCGTGGCGGGCAACCAGCCGGGCAACTACCGACTCACGCCGCCGAAGTTCGCGGCACCCGTTTTCACCAACTGGAGTAACGTGACCCCCTTTGTGCTGAACAACGCCGCACAGTTCCGCCCGGGACCACCCCCCGCGTTGACCAGCCAGGCTTACGCGCAAGCCCTCAACGAGGTCAAGAGCCTGGGTCAAAACACCAGCACGACGCGCACTGCCGATCAGACCGTGATAGGAAAGTTTTGGGGAGGGCCGATCTGGAACACCTGGAATGAGATTGCTGAGAACGCCGCGCTGGCCCACCACACGAACCTGGAGACCACCGCGCGCCTGTTCGCGGTGCTCAACCTGTCCTTCGCCGACAGCACCATCGCCCTCTATGACGCCAAGTACTCCTACCAGCTCTGGAGGCCGGTCACGGCCATCCGCTTGGCCGACACCGACGGGAATCCGGCGACGATCGGCGAACCGACCTGGACGCCGCTCGCGCCCACCGCACTTGATCCCTCTTATCCAGGCGCCCACAGCACGATTAGCTCTGCCGGAGCGACCGTACTGTCCGCCTTCTTCGGGAACCAGGATCAAATCCGGGTCACCTCCGATGTCCTGCCAGGCGTCGTTCGGACCTTTGCCAGCTACAATGACGTTGCGACCGAGGCCGGCTTGAGCCGCATCTACGCGGGACAACACACGCGGATCGATCACGAGGCGGGTTTAGCGCTCGGGCACTCCGTTGCGCAATTCGTGCTCCCCCACTTCGGCCTTCACTGAAGGCGGGACGAGCGGCTCGTGACCACGCACCGTGCTACCACTTAGTGGGAGAGCCCCGCCGGGCTCTCCCACTCTCGAATGTACTTTGCTAGAAATGACAGGTAAAAGTGGGTGTGATAGAATGTCTCCCAATTAAGAGGTGAAAAGAGACCTGTTTTACCTTTTGTGATGCTTTCCTTTCCATACAGTCATACCTGGACAGGAGAAATGCTATGATGTTCCCACCCTATCAAGAAGATGCATCGACGTTGTCCCTCTCGATAGAGCAACCTGGACTAGCATTCACAGCGGTTCCCTGGAAAGACGTAACCATCGACGATCTCTTTTGGGCAGCGCGTCTTCGCGCCAACCGTGAACATACCCTGCCGCACCTCTACCGGTTCTGTCAAGAAACAGGCCGTCTCGATGCTTTTCGCCTTGACTGGAAACCTGGTAGAGAACCGGTTCCCCACATCTTCTGGGATTCGGATGTCGCCAAGTGGCTTGAGGCCGCCTGCTATAGTCTCGCCACTCATCCCGACGCGTGGCTCTCGCAACGGGTTGACGAGGTCGTTGCTCTGATTCTCGCAGCTCAGCAGCCCGATGGCTATCTCAACACCCATTTCACTGCGGTCGAACCGGAGAAGCGCTGGACCAACCTGCGTGACCGGCACGAGTTGTACTGCGCCGGTCATCTCATGGAAGCGGCAGTCGCCCATTTCCAGGCCACCGGCAAACGTACCTTGCTGGATGCCTTGTCTCGCTACGCCGATTACATCGACAGCGTCTTCGGCCCTGAACCGGGCAAGAAACGCGGGTATCCCGGTCATGAAGAGATTGAGCTCGCTCTGGTGAAACTGTACCGGGTCACTGGAGAAAAGCGCTATCTCCGTCTGAGCCAGTATTTTATCGAGGAGCGCGGGCGGCAGCCCCATTATTATGATGCCGAGGCGCGCCTGCGTGGTGAAGACCCGGCGGCATTCTGGGCGGGCACCTACGAAT
>VBFM01000158.1:0-465 GCA_005882595.1 Chloroflexota bacterium | reverse complement strand
CGACCCGCCTCTATATCACGGGTGGCATCGGCTCCTCACCGACGAACGAGGGCTTCTCGGCTGACTACGACTTGCCAAATGAGCGTGCCTATGCCGAGACGTGTGCGGCCATTGGCCTGGTCTTCTGGAACCACCGTCTGCTCCAGGTTGAGTGCGATGCTCGCTATGCTGACGTGCTGGAAGCGGCCCTCTACAATAGCGTCCTGGGCGGCATCTCACTTGATGGCGAAACGTTCTTCTATGCTAATCCGCTTGCCAGTCAAGGAATGCATCATCGTCAGGAATGGTTTGAGGTATCGTGTTGCCCACCCAACATTGCGCGTCTGCTCGCCTCTCTTGGAGAGTACATCTATGCTGCCAACGAGACGGATATCGCCATCCATCTCTATATCCAGAGTACGGCGCGGCTGAACGTAGGTGGATGCGCAGTCACCCTGCGCCAGGAAACAACCTATCCGTGGAACG
>VBFM01000157.1:0-1167 GCA_005882595.1 Chloroflexota bacterium | reverse complement strand
GCTCACCTTAGAGATGGCTACCCTTCAAGGGAATAAGCACAAGGAAGGAGTTCCCGTCGTGGTTCCACCAGAATTCGCCAACTTCTTCATCGCTGGCGCCAGCGCCGGAGCCGCACTCGTCGGCCTGCTCTTTGTGGCCGTTTCTATCGCGCCGGAGCAGATGGTGACTCGCCGAGCGCCAATGGAGCGACAGGCTGTCGCTGGCAGTGCCTTTACCGCCCTGATTAATGCGTTCTTCCTCTCGCTGTCCGCACTGATCCCCCGTTTCAACTTTGGCTCAGTCGTCGTGCCTCTTAGCTCCCTGTGCCTGGCGACGAGCCTGATCCAAGCATGGCCACTCTTGAGGCTGCGCAAGGGCTGGCCGAGTTTGCTGCGGCGGGCCTTTCTGGTCTTGCTCAGTGTCGCCCTCTACGGGTTAGAACTGCTGAACGGGTTCCAGCTCCTCACTGATCCCTCACAGGTCGGGATTGTCTATGGGCTGGTCTCGTGCTTGCTGGGCGCCTTTGCCCTTGGCCTCATCCGTGCCTGGGAATTGCTCGGTGTCCACCGCTATGGACTCTTGGGCTGGCTCAATCCCTTACGTGATCTCGATGAGACCGAGTCGTTTGCGCGTGCGGGGAACTCTCACGCAGCAGGTGAGTACCCCACAACCGATGAAACCGCACCCCGTTCACCATCTCCGTAGGGTATCTCAGCAAGGGATAGCAAGTGGGACACACGCTTGTTTTTTCGGGCAGAAAAAATGGGTACCCAAACGGATACCCACTGGCCCTTCCTTCCGGTGCGCTCAACCGGTACCTACAGATTAACCAAGGGAGAAGCGACTACTTCAACCGCCTCTACCTCATCGTGTTCAAACCAAACGGGCTCTTGTATTTGTGTTCCTTCCAGAGCGACGAGGTAAAAGCAAAACGGCTCTTCTGCCTCATCAGCTATCGTATTGACCGTTTGGACGGTGCCTTTCAGCCCTCTGAAGGGACTATAACTGATCACATCGACTAAACTGCCTACAGGCAAGACGTTGGTCTGCATGCTCTGTTGCGCTCCTTTCTCATGAACTAGATGCCACTGCATCCGGCTGTTCATCGCTGACAGGAGAAGCACTTCTCATGCCATAAGAAACCTCGTTTGCGCACCTTCAGGCAGGTGCATAGGTCATTCTATAAC
>VBFM01000156.1:0-3978 GCA_005882595.1 Chloroflexota bacterium | reverse complement strand
TGCGCCGCTGGCACCCTATCGTGATCGCGGTGACGGGCAGCGTGGGTAAGACCAGCACCAAGGAAGCCATCGCGGCGGTACTCTCCAGCAGCTTCGCAACCTTCAAAAGCTGGCAGAACTACAACGATCTACTTGGACTACCCATCTCGCTTGGTCGCCTGGAAGAGCGGCACGAATACGCCGTGCTGGAATTAGCCTGCGATCATCCTGGTGAGATGAAACAGCTCTGCCAGATGGTAGAGCCATTCATTGGTGTCCTCACCAATATCACCCCTACACAACTCCAGTATTTTGGTACAGTTGAGCGCCTGGCCGAAGAATTCGGCGCATTGCTCGCGGCTCTTCCTCGCGGAGGGGTCGCAATTGTGAATGGCGACGACGAGTTGATGCGCCATCTCTTACCGTCCTGTAGAGCCACTGTGACCACTTTTATACCTTCGGCCGTGCAACATCCGCAAATAACATGGGAGGGGATATCCGGCGATATTGTAGATAAGATACAGCTGTCATCACATTTGTTAGGCAAACACCATTTTTCAACGCTGCTGGCAGCCTACGTAGTGGGAAGGCAATGCGGCGTCGATACGGGTGAGATACAACACGCTCTGGCAAACCTGCATCCCATGCCGGGAAGGTTCAACCCGCTCCCCGGTATACATGGATCGCGGCTGCTCGATGATACGCACAACGCCGCTCCAGCCTCGGTGATCGCCGGATTAGAAACAGTCAAAGCGCTTCCCGCGGGTACTCGTGTCGCGGTGCTGGGCGATATGCTGCGCCTGGGTGACTACGAGGAGGAGGCGCATCGTATGGTCGGAAAGGTCGCCGCCTCGTGCGTCGATTACCTGGTCGTGCGCGGCGAACGCGTGACCCTCGTCGCCGATGCCGCACGCAAAGCAGGATTACCCGAAGACCAGGTAATCATCACCTCGACCCACGAAGACGCGGCGCAGGTGGTACGGCAATTGATTGTAGAGACGCGATTCAGGGACGCACCGGTATCTGGAGAGGGCGCGATGAATCGCGCCCCGACAATCTATATCAAAGGTTCTGAAGAGACGCGCATGGAGCGCGTAACCGAACGTTTGATGGCACAGCCAGAGCAGGCACACGATGCGCTGGTGAGACAAACACCGGGTTGGAAGCAAATTGTAGTCACGCGGCCAACACGTCCCACGTGGGTTGAGATCGATTTGAGCGCCATAGCCAATAATATGAGACAGATTGCCGCACTGGTCGGGCCACAGGTACGTATCCTGGCAAGCCTCAAGGCCGATGCCTACGGGCATGGAGCCTTGAAGGTGGCGCGTACGGTGCTGCACAATGGCGCGAGTATGCTGGGTGTGGCGACGGTGAGCGAGGCCACGCCACTGCGCGAGGCGGGTATCAGCGCGCCCATCCTGGTATTTGGCTACGTTCCACCCTGGCAGATGCGCGAAGCCGTACACCTCGAATTGACCATCACCCTCTACTCGCTAGAGGCCGCCCAGGCCGCTTCGCGCGCAGCCCTCGCGCTCCGAAAATCGATTGCGGTGCATGTCAAAGTTGATACCGGCATGGGGCGGCTCGGCATACGCGCCGAGCAGATTGACGAGGTAGTACAACTGGTGAAGGGTATTCGAGAACTGCCCGGCCTGGAACTCGAGGGCATCTTTACGCATTTCGCCACAGCTGATAGTTCCGATCAAACGCATGCTCGCTTGCAACTTGCGCGCTTCCAGCACGTATTGCAAGTATTGGAAGAGCAACACCTGCGCCCGCCATTGGTGCATGCAGCCAACAGCGCGGCTATTCTGAGCCTGCCCGAAGCGCATTTCGATATAGTGCGCCCTGGCATAGCGCTCTATGGGCTGCATCCATCGGCCGAGATGTGCCTGCCAGAGGGATTTCGCCCGGCGCTCTCTTTCAAGACCCAGGTGGCGCAGGTCAAAGTTATTCCCGCCGGAGAATGTATCAGTTACGGCTGCACGTTCTATACGGAGCGAGCGACCACCATTGCCGTACTTCCGGTGGGGTACGCCGATGGCTTCCGACGCGCGCCGACCAACTGGGGATATGTGCTCATTCACGGTCAGGAAGCGCCATTGTTGGGCCGCGTCTGCATGGATCAGTCCATTGTGGACGTGTCGCATATTCCACAGACGCGCGCCGGTGACGAGGTGACCTTGATTGGACGCCAGGGAAAGGCCAGCTTGACTGCAGAACAGGTTGCAGAACGCCTGGGTACCATCAATTACGAAGTCGTGTCAGAAATCCTGGCGCGTGTGCCACGTGTAGATTGATCCGGCGATAATGGATTCTCAAAGATAAATCGGGCATAATGTCTGTAAGACTGGACGGATGAGGTTGGAACGCTTTGTGTTATACGTCGCCCACCATGCCTTTCTGATTGCATCTTTACAGGCAAGAGGATGAGCAGTATGCAAACGGATACTACGGATTCTAATGAAGGTTTTAACGAACCATGCGAACGCTACGCAGTTATCATTGCCAATCCTATATCGGGCTTTCTGCTCCACAACACGCATCGCGTTCATGAGACGCTGGCGTTTTTACGCAAGCACGGCTGGAGGGCCGAACTCTGGTTTACACATGGGCCGGGCGATGGACAATCACTGGCACGCAAGGCCATCGAGCAAAACGCCGCCATGGTGATCGCGGCCGGGGGGGATGGCACCATCAATGACATCATCCAGGCATTAGCGGGCAGCGAGACAGTGCTGGGCGTGCTTCCCACCGGCACGGTCAATGTCTGGGCGCGAGAAATGGGAATTCCCCTGGATAATGCCAGGGCACGTGAGGTGCTCCTGCATGGGGAAACGCGCCGTGTTGACCTGGGCTGCGTGAATGGGCGCTATTTCCTGCTGATGGTCGGCATCGGTCTTGATGGGGAGGTCACCCAGGCGGTCGAGCGCAAACCCCTAAAACGCCTGGGCATCCTCGGTTATGTATTGGCGGCATTATGGTTTGGCCCTGGCTACGCTGGCTTTCCGGTGATTGTGCGTCACAAGGATTATGTGGTGAAAACACGAGCGGTGCAAATCTTTATCGGGAATACGCAGTTATATGGGGGAGCTCTCACCTTCACATGGCAGGCAAAATGTGACGACGGCCAGCTCGATCTGTGCATTGTGCGCAAGCGCAACCTGCCAGGGCGCATTGTAGTTCTAGGGGATTTTATGCTACGACGCGAGCAGCGCCGCATCTGGGTGCGCTACGACCAGTTTACCTCGATCACCATCGAGACGCCGCACCCAATTGCTTTCCAGGTGGATGGTGATCCAGGCGGTCACACCCCGGCAACGTTCAGCGTCGCCCCCGGAGCGCTGAAGGTTGTTGTGCCGCAGAAGAGGCCAGCGGGGCTATTTTCCGAAGACCTCTAGTCTCCTCAATGGGTATTATTAAAATGGATATTATTAAAAACAACATTGACCGCGACAATCGCTGCAGAGACGACACCTAAAGCAACCAGTCCAATGAAGCCACCCGGCGAATTTCCACCAGTGAAGATGATAGCAACTGCTCCTATGAGCATGATGACGGAGACGATTGCCAATGCCAGGCGCTGACCGGCACTTGCGCTTTTATCCGAGGCCAGGGTGGTCGGCATCGAGAGTTTTTGCCCGGATGAACCCATAAACGGGTCGCGGTACCCTGGTGCATAACCTACGTCGTAGCTGTTGTCAAATTCAGGCCTCTGGCGCTCCTGCCCGGCTTCATCGTAATGCATCTGTGACATGGTGACTTGCTCCTTCGCTTTGGCATCTCCTGTTCGATATTCCTACCATACCTACGCATGAGAAACACCTGAGTTGCAAAGATGCATACCACAAACAGTGCATGCGATGAAAGAACCTATTGTCCGGCAACTAACACGGGCTGCGCGGGGGATGCTACCGACGGCTCATTTTCACCTCCCAGGCGGCGGCGTGCCGTTTCGCGGCGTCCTATGGCGGGGACGTGTTTAGTAGCAGCGGC
>VBFM01000155.1:17148-18174 GCA_005882595.1 Chloroflexota bacterium | reverse complement strand
ATGCAGGAACCACAGGCGGTCAAGCGAGTGTGCGGGGTACGACGTATTGTGAACAAGCAACTGTGCCAGTTCTCCAAAATCAAGCAGCACACTTTCAGGTAGCGAATCGTCAATCTGCTGCCCTGTCAGATCACTATAGGCCGCATACAACAGCCGTCGATCTTCCTTCGAGAGTTCGAGCGCCCGCGCAATACTCTCCGCCACGTGTGGCGAGGGATTGCTGCGCATCCCCGCCTCTAAATGATAGATATAGGTGCGTGAGAGGCGTGTCGCCTGGGCCAGTTGTCCCTGCGACATGCCACGCCTCTGCCGCAGTCGCGTCACCAGTTGTGCAAAATCCGAATTTTTTATCACCATTGTCTTCTCTCTTGTAGGGGGGTCAATTATGTTAGCTACCGCTCTCATTATGCACGAAATTTTGTTAGCTGGCAACATGTCATTATCAAAGGAGGGGCGCTATACTTATAGTAAGTAAGACTAGTTTTTGCTGTTGTCGGGCTGCAAAGAGGAGCTATCACTACATGTCTGACCCATCTGTATTACCCAGCTTTCAAGCGGAGCAACATCCCTCTAGCGACCTCAGCCGTCCCTGGGTGCATCACTATGAACAGGGAGTTCCCGCCCACATCGATATTCCAGACCATCCCTTGACGTGGATACTCGACCAAACTGTCAGCCGCTACCCTGCGCAAACGGCTTTCATCTACTACGGCACAAGCATGAGCTACGCCCAGTTCTCTTCACTGGCCAATCGCTTTGCTGCCTCACTACAGCGCCTGGGCATTCAAAAAGGTGATCGCGTGGCTATTGCGCTGCCCAATATTCCCCAATACCCGATCGCCTTTTATGGCGCGTTACGAGCCGGGGCCATAGTTGTTCCCACCAATCCACTCTATACTGAGCGTGAGATGCAATACCAACTGGCCGAATCCGGGGCGCGCGTAATGCTCATGCTCGATATGTTCTATCCGGTAGTGCGCGCCGTGCGCACGAAAACCGCCCTGGAACACGTGGTTATCACCAGCC
>VBFM01000155.1:14781-17143 GCA_005882595.1 Chloroflexota bacterium | reverse complement strand
TATCCACTCAGCCAGCGCAACGCCAAACATCCCGAACCACGTCTCACCGAAAAGGAACTGCGCGAGGACGCGACGCTGCATGCTTTGAGTGGCATGCTCGAGTCGCATACAAAGGGCGGCATCGAATTGTTCAATCTACCGGCGCATCTCACCGGCGACGATCTCGCAACGCTTCAGTACACCGGTGGAACCACAGGTGTTTCCAAAGGGGCTATGCTCACGCATCGCAATCTGCTGGCAAACGCCCTCCAGACGCGCGCGTGGAATGTCCAGGCGCGTGATGGAGAGGAGATCACCCTGTGTGTCGCGCCTTTCTTCCACTCTTATGGCGTGACGGCTGGCATGAACCTCTCCATCCTGGCGGCTGCCACCATGATCCTTCTGCCCCAGTTCAAGGTCAAAGAAGTGGTCAAGGCCATTCGCCGTTATCACCCAACCCAGCTTCCAGGCATTCCGACTATGTACATCTCAATTATGAAAGAGATCGGCAGGCATAGCGAGGAATTGCGCTCGATCAAATACTGTATTAGCGGCGCCTCGGCCCTCCCCGCGAAGGTACGCGAAGACTGGGAAGCCTTGACCCACGGCAAACTGGTCGAGGGCTATGGACTGAGCGAGGCAGCGCCCGTCACCCACTGCAATCCCCTCAATGGGGATATCCGCGAGGGCAGCATTGGTTTACCTTTGCCGAACATCGATGCCGCCATCCTGGATGAGAAAACAGGGGAGCCTCTGCCTGTAGGTGAGCCGGGCGAAATCGTCGTCAAAGGACCCAATATCATGCAGGGTTACTGGAATCAGCCAGAGGAGACGGCAGATATCTTCACGCTTGGCTGGATGCGCACCGGCGACATCGGGAAAATGGACGCGGAGGGCTACTTTTACGTTGTAGACCGCGCCAAAGACATGATTAAGGCCAGTGGCTTCAACGTCTTCCCGCGTGAAGTCGAAGAGGTTCTGTACCATCATCCCTCTGTGCAGGAAGCTGCCGTCCTGGGCGTCCCGCACGCGTATCGCATCGAAACCGTCGCAGCCGTCATTGTCTTAAAACCAGGCTTTGAACCTTCCGAACACACCCGCGAAGACATCATCGCCTATTGTAAAAAGGAATTGACTCCCTACAAAGTCCCCAAAATTGTACAATTTCGCGAGAGCTTACCCAAGTCACTCATCGGCAAAGTACTAAAACGGGAACTAAAAGGAACCATCACACTGTCGGGGAGAGAGCTACAAACCATTGGCACAAGGAGAATACACATGTCAACAACCATGAAACCAACCGAGGTGGGAACCGCCTTCCTCACCACACCCGTAAGCGAAACCGCAGACAAGATTTTTACATTGGAGCAGGCCGACGAGGAGCAGCGCTGGATTGCAGAATCTGCTGCTACCTTCATGAAGCGTGAAGTGTTGCCGAACATCGAAGCCATTGACCACCAGGAGCCGGGCTTGTTGCCGGGCCTTGTAAAAAAGGCGGGCGAGCAGGGCCTCCTGAGTATGGATGTGCCAGAGGCTTACGGCGGTGCGGAACTGGGCCTGTTGACCAGCTCCCTGGCCGTTTCAGGTGTCAACGAGGGTTCGTTTAGCACCGCCCTGGGAGCGCATACTACCATCGGAACCTTGCCCATCGTTTTTTATGGCACCGAAGAACAGAAGCAGCGTTATTTGCCTAAACTGGCCTCCGGTGAGTGGATCGGCGCGTATGCTCTAACCGAGCCGGGTGTTGGTTCCGATGCAATGGGCCTGTCCACCCGCGCCGAGCTCTCCTCGGACGGCAAATACTACATCTTGAATGGCACGAAGCAGTGGATTTCCAACGCGGGCTTCGCCGATGTCTTCATCGTCTTCGCGCGTCTCGGCAATGAGCGTCCCTCCGCTTTCATCGTCGAGGCCAGCTGGCCGGGCGTTTCCACCGGCGCGGAAGAGCGCAAAATGGGCATCAAAGGCTCCTCTACTCGCCAGGTCATTCTTGAAGATGCGAAGGTTCCCGTAGAGAACCTGCTAGGAGAGATTCACAAAGGGTACAAGATCGCCTTCAATATTCTGAATATCGGGCGATTGAAACTGGGCGCGAGCGGAACCGGCGGCGCGCGGTCAGCGCTGGGATTGGCAGGCGCTTATACAACCGAACGCAAGGCTTTCGGCAAATTCCTGCACGAGTTCGGCATGATTAAGAAGAAACTCGCTCGTGTAGCAGCTGAAACCTATGCCGCCGAGAGCGAAGTGTTCCGCACCGCCGCCAACATCGAAAACGCCCGCCGCAGCGCCGGTGAAAACACCGAAGCCGCATTCAAGGCCATAGAGGAATACGCCGTCGAGGCTTCCATTGCCAAAGTACATGGCAGCGAAGTACTCGCTTTGG
>VBFM01000155.1:0-14561 GCA_005882595.1 Chloroflexota bacterium | reverse complement strand
CAAAGACGCGACCATCTACATAGCAATGAAGGTCGCCATGAAGTACATGCAGGCGCTTGAGAGCGAAGAAGAGTTCATCGAATACCTGGCAAACCTGCTGATCGACCTGTATGCCATCGATAGCGCCCTCGCTCGCGCCACGCAATCTGTACGCCGGGGCGACGCCAACAGCGCCACACACGTCAAGCTGGCAAAACTGGCAACCTGGCTAGCATTCTCCCGCGTGCGTACCAACCTCGACCAGGTGCTTATGACCAATCTGGAAGAAGACAAAGTAGAAAAAGAGCTTGCTCGCGTGCGCGCCTACATCGGCGACTACCTGCTCAACGGCGTCGCTTTGCAGCGTGAAATCGCCGCCATCGTCGTCGAGAAAAAGGGATATCCCCTTTAGAAAGTAACAGTCAATCGTCGTAGGGACGCGATTTATCGCATCCGCACATCAGCACTTCGATTGGCTGTCATTCTTCTGAATGAAAGGAGCCAGACATGACAACGGTTTTTCGCGAACCCTCATTTGTCGAGGTCAACGGTCGGAAACTCGCATATAACGAAGTACGCCCACCTGCTCCTCGCGGCACTATCTTGCTGCTGACCGGTCTGGCCGCTAAACGCTACGGTTGGTATAACCAGTTAGAAGAATTTGGTCGCTTCTATCGCACTATCGCGCTCGATCACCGGGATATCAGCGATAGCGATGCAGTCAGCGACCCCTATACCATCGCCGATCTCGCGGACGATGCGGCTGGGGCTATGCAGGCACTGGGCGTGCAGCGTACCAACGTCATCGGTATATCGCTTGGAGGTTTCGTATCGCTGCAACTGGCTCTGCGCCATCCTGACCTGGTAGACAAACTGGTGCTTGTCTCAACTTCTGCGGGCGGGGCGACGCATGTGCAGCCTGGCCCCGAAATGGTTGCACTATTAACAGCATCTCGTGAGAATGTCGAGCCTGGAGAACTGGCCCGCAGAAACTATAGCCTGATAATGGCCCCCAGCTTTGCTGAAAGGCATCCACAAACTCTGGAAAACATCGCGGCAATTGCGCGTTATCGCCCATTGACGGCTCAATCCTATCTCCGTCAATTGCAGTCCGGGCAGAGTCATGATGTGGCCCAACAATTAGAGCGTATTCAGGCTCCTACGCTGGTCATTCATGGGGATGTAGACCCATTAGTCCCTACAGGCAATGGCGATTACCTGGCGCAGCACATTCCAGGCGCAAAGCATATTGTATATCACAACGTAGGACACATCCCTATTATGGAAGTTCCCGAACAGTTCAATCGCGATGTGCTGGCATTTTTAGAAAATTAAAAGGAGAAACACATACATGGCAGAAGCAGTAATAGTCAGCGCCGTGCGCACCCCCATCGGGCGCGCGAACAAAGGTGTACTCAAAGATGTGCGCGCCGATGATCTTGCCGCCATCGCCGTCAAGGCCGCCCTTGAGCGCGCCCCGCAACTTGACCGTTCGCTAATTGAAGATGTCATTCTTGGCTGCGCCTTCCCCGAAGGCGAGCAGGGCATGAACCTTGCCCGATTAGTGGGGGCACTGGCAGGTCTGCCTGAGACCGCCGGTGGCGTCACCGTCAACCGTTTCTGCGCTTCGAGCTTGCAGGCCGCAGAATATTATGCTCGGCCTGGGCGATGTCTTTGTCGCGGGCGGCATCGAAAGTATGTCGCGTGTGCCGATGGGCGGCTTTAATCCGAGCTTTAACCCGCGCCTGGTCAAACCACGCGAGGGCGAAAAAACCTCGACTCCCTATCCACCCAGCGAACTGGAGTATGGCTATTCCAGCTATATTCCGATGGGCATGACGGCGGAGAACCTCGCGCGCGAATATAGCATCAGCCGCGAAGCGCAGGATGCCTTCGCGCTGCGCAGCCACCAGCGAGCCATCGCTGCCACCGACAACGGCGTCTTCAAACGCGAAATCGTGCCTGTCCCATTGCCCAACGGCAGCCTCATGGAAATCGATGAAGGCCCGCGCCGCGATACCTCGTTGGAGAAACTGGCAACGCTCGAACCCGCCTTTATCAAGGGTGGCACCGTTACCGCAGGCAACTCCAGCCCGCTCAACGATGGCGCTGCCGCCGCCGTGCTGATGTCGGCTGAGAGGGCGCGTGACCTCGGTATTACGCCTTTAGCGAAGGTGCACACCATGGCTGTCGCCGGAGTACGCCCCGACATCATGGGCATCGGCCCTGTGCCTGCCATGCGCAAAGCCCTGCAGCGGGCGGGTATGCAGTTGAGTGACATCGATATCATCGAGCTGAACGAAGCCTTCGCCGCGCAGACGCTCTCCGTCGTCAAAGCGATGGGTATCGATGAAGAGAAACTCAACCCGCACGGCGGCGCCATCGCCCTGGGGCATCCGCTGGGATGCAGCGGCGCGCGCCTCATCGCCACCCTCATCAATGACTTGCAGACCCACGACAAAACGTTTGGTATCGCCACGCTCTGTATCGGTGGTGGTCAGGGACTGGCAACGATCATCGAAAGGATTTCGTAGCCATGCCAGATCAGAATGCAGGGACGCGATTTATCGCGTCCACTTCCTCTGCCCAATATCAAATCCGTAAAGCCGCCGTCTTAGGCGCTGGCGTGATGGGCGCAGCCATCGCTGCCCACCTCGCCAACATTGGCATCCCCAGTCTGTTGCTCGATATCGTCCCGCCCAACGCGGGTAGAGACCGCAACGTTGTGGCGCGCACCGGACTTGAAAAAGCCCTCAAGGCCCGGCCAGCGGCCTTTTATAGCCCCAAAGCGGCAAAACTCGTTACGGTAGGCAATATCGAAGACGACCTGGGCAAGCTCGGCGAGGTTGATTGGGTTATCGAGGCCGTCGTCGAGCGGCTTGACATAAAACAGTCGCTCTATACAAAGCTTGAGCAGGTCATCAGGCCGGATACAATCATCACCTCCAATACTTCAGGCTTGCCCGCACATATGCTCACAGAGGGACGCAGCGATAGCTTCAGGCGTAACTTCTTAATCACGCATTTCTTCAACCCGGTGCGTTACATGCGCCTGCTAGAACTGGTTCCCGATGTCGATACCGACCCCGCCCTGATGCAATTCATGCAGCAGTTCTCCACCGAGGTGCTTGGGAAAGGCGTGGTATTCTGCAAAGATACGCCAAACTTCATCGCCAACCGCATCGGCATCTACGGTTTCTTGTCCACTATCCATCGAGCCATTAACGAGGGCTATAGCGTCGGGGAAGTGGATACCATCCTGGGGCCGAGCATGGGCCGTCCCAAATCGGCGGTCTTCCGCACAGCTGATCTATCGGGCCTGGATACCCTGGCGCACGTGGCGGACAACCTCTACGAGAACGCACCGGACGATGCTGAGCGTGAAACCTTCCGCCTGCCGGAAGTGATACGTGAAATGATTCGCCGCGGCTGGCTGGGCGAAAAAAGCGGCCAGGGCTTTTACAAGCGTGTCAAGAACCCTGGAGGCGAATCCACCATCCTGGAACTGAACCTCAAGACGCTGGAGTACGAACCACAACAGAAAGTGCGTTTCCCATCATTGGGTGCGGCGCGCAACATAGAAGACCCGGTGCAGCGTATGCTCACCATCTTGAATGCCGACGACCGGGCCGGGCAGTTGGCGCGCGAAACCACCGCCGACTCGCTGATCTACGCTGCTGTGCTAGCACCGGAAATCGCTGATAGTATCGTCTCCGTTGACGAGGCCATGCGTTGGGGCTTCAACTTCGACATGGGCAGTTTCGAAGTATGGGATGCCCTCCTGCAATACCCGGAAACCCTGCAAAAAGTCATGGCGGGCCGCGAACTGCCAGAACTGGTACAGCGCGTCCAGACCGCCGGGCAGGGTACGTTCTATACCGGCGCAGCCGGACAACGCCAATACTTCGATTTCCATACCAACACCTACAAACCTATTCCCAGGCCGGAGGGCGCGATCTCGTTAGCAGCTGCCAAAGCATCCAACAAGGTGATCCGCGAAAACGGCTCGGCATCCCTGGTTGATATCGGTGATGGCGTCGCCTGCCTGGAGTTCCATACCAAGATGAACTCCATCGACGAGGGCATCATTGAGATGCTGCGTTACGTAGCAGAAGAGGGCCAGCATCATTTTCGAGCTGTGGTCATCAATAACGAGGCGGCGGACTTCTCGGCTGGGCGCGAAATCGGGCGAATGGAAGCAAATAGAGAATGCTATCAATGGCCTGCAACAGGCGCACCAGTTGCTCAAATACAGCCCCATTCCTATCGTTGCAGCGCCTGCTGGCCGCGCCCTGGGTGGTGGCTGCGAAATCATCATGCATGCCAGTCATGCGCGCGCCTACGCCGAGTCGTATATCGGCCTGGTTGAGGTCGGCGTGGGATTGATTCCCGCCGGAGGTGGCTGTAAAGAACTGCTGGTTCGCCTGGGTGCAACCGTCGAAATGCAGAAGGCGAAAAAGACCGGCGGCCCATTTACTCCCACTCGCCGCGCCTTTGAAACCATCTCCTTCGCCACCGTCTCGACCAGCGCGGTCGAGGCGCAAGACCTGCGTTTCTTGCGCAAGAGCGACGCCATCACCGTCAACCGCGATCTGCTGCTGCGCGATGCAAAGGCCGACGCACTCCGCCTGGCCGATGCGAAAGAGGCTGGCAAGTGGCAGCCCGCCCAACCTCCTCTGCTCCTACTACCAGGTATGGGCGCGCGACTCGTGCTGGAACAGCAAATCGAAAACCTGCTGATCACCGGCAAAATCAGCGAACACGATGCCGTCATCGCCCAACACCTTGCAAAAGTACTGACCGGCGGCGATTGTTCGCCTATCGAACCAGTCACCGAGCAACATGTCCTCGACCTGGAACGAGAAGCATTCCTGAGCCTTGCCGGAACCCCCAAATCCCAGGATCGAATGCAGTCCATTTTGATGTCGGGCAAGCTATTGCGCAATTAAGTCACTCACTAAAAGTACTACAACTAACCAGACCACTACTGGCAAAACCATGAGAGATTGTTTGAGTTTTCGGGTGGTTACAACATGTTTTTAACATTTGTATATAACAAAGTAACTACAAGTGTTAAAAACATGTGAATTTTGTGCCATTCGTGCGAAATCGTCAAAAAAGGGCATTTTACCACTGGACAAGAATGCGCGCATCATGCATACTATGTATGTATATTTTTTCATGGGCGTGTCACTTACAAGTAGTGTACATTGTATCAACAACGTTCCATGAACTGTCACGATTTACTTACATCAATCTGTATGTATGGATGCCGGTTTCGTTTTATCAAACAATGAGCAGGAGGAAGCTATGCCTGAAGAGAACCAGAGTGAAGTAGCGCGACTTCTGGCACGAATCAGCGCCGAATATGAGGCCGCTCATATGGCACTGAATGGTCTTGCTTTCGGAACTTCAAAACACGCATTCATTACGGCTCGTATGGAGAATATGGGTCAACTTCACAGCCAGTTAGAGTCCATTGTGGGAGAATCTGCCATTGCTTTGGTGGCTGAAGCTCTGAACGACCTTCCCTAGATATTTACGTAATTCAGGCCGCGTTCTCTTATTTTGTGCAATAAAAGGGAGGAAGTGATAAACTCCATCACTTCCTCCCTTTGAGACGCTACCAGGTTAGCCTTGCTTATACCAGGGCGTTTTCACAAACCGCGAACCTGTCGAAGTATCCATACACCGGTCACCACAAACTCTGTTTCTTCGCTGACAAAGGTATCTTTATCAAGAACGCACCGTTCGCCATTCAGGAATTGTTGGAGCCATTGTTTGTGGTATTCGCTTTCTAGTAACGGCGCTCCTCGCTTACAAACCACTCAGCAATGCCCTCTAGATAGAAACGGAAATCTTCAGGAACTGGATAGCGGCGCATAATGCGATAGCTTCTCTCTTTTATCTCCTCGTAGCCTGCAGCGCGGAGATATCCTGCCAGTTTTGAGCCGACCCAACTATCCTCGAAGGTGTATCCCTCGTTCACGCGAATGCGCTCCCAACGCTCGCGGGCCTGGAAAACGCGAGCCTGTAATGCCCCGTCGATATTGTGAAAGCGCATAGTGCCAAAGTCGATATCCTTGATGGCAAGCCGTCCGCCAGGAACAAGGTATTGACCCAGTGCAGCAAATATCGCGACTGGATCAGAAAGGTATTGGCTGACATTTGCGCTAAAGATGATATCAGCGCTGCCGGGCTGGATTGGTAACTGCTCCAGTGTCCCTTGTTTATATTGCACCTGCCGCTGGTACCATTGTCTCTGGCTGCGTTGATGTGCCGTCACCAGTGCTGCCGGGGAAATATCGACTCCAAGGATTCTCCCATATGGGCCAATGGCGCGAGCCAGTAGGGGGGTCCAAAGTCCAGGTCCGCAACCTGCATCAACAACATAACTACCCTTTTTGAGATGTAAATCTCGTATCATTTGTTCACGCTCAGGCGCTTTACTACGATGATGTGTTTCCAACCATTCAATCGCATTGAGCGGCAAACCACTCTCATTTACGTGAACAAGGCTATCTACTGCCATCGCACTCCCTCATCCTTCGTGTATCTATCACAACAAAGGTCGTATTTACTATGGTCGAAGTATAACATGCGGAACAAACATATGCCATATTTTCAATACAAATGTAGTACTTTCGTGTTCACAATGTGAAAAACAAGTTTAATAGCAACATGGGGGAAAGAGTGATTCTGTGTATCATGATGATGAATATCTGCCTGGATTTCATTGTCTTGCACTGTCTACCACAAACCTATATACTCTAGACATTGAACAGGCTAGATTAGAGGAGATGCAAGGAGTGTTTATATGGAGCCCAACCCGCAATTCAATGAACGGAGTAAGCAACATGAACAAAATGCCGAGGGGAAGGACGTGCAGGGCGACGAGTATTATGAGTTTCCGCCAGATACCACTCTGGCTCAACCAGCTTCTTTAGGGAATGAGCCAGCATCGGAACCATCAGAGCAAGATATTCAACAAGGATTGGTATATCCTCCGCCGCCTTCGTATTATCAAAATATGCAGGTTTCTTCTGAACGCCCTCCTCTGCCAGGAAAGCCGCTGCAACCAGCGCCGCCCACGTCGCCCTTCCCTAATGTGCCTCCTGCTTATTATGGCTATGGTACACCGGGTATGCCGGCTCCCACTTACGCTCCTGGTCATTATCCCGGGATGATGCCTCCTTATCCACCTGTCAGGCGTTCACGTAAACATATCTGGATTATCGTATCAATTATCAGCGTAAGTGTCCTGCTGGTGTGCGGCGCAGGAGGTTGGGCATTCTATAACATTTTTAATACCGTGTCTCAACAGGTGAATGGTGCGACTCAGCTTGTGGAAGATTTCTATCAACGTTTACAAAATAATGATCAGAACGAAGCCTACATTGATTTGCAAATCAATGGACTTACTTCAGGTGCCTTCTTGCAGCAAGTACAGACCGTTATTGCACGATATGGCTCATTAACATCCTTCAATTTAGATTCGACCTCGTTTTCGTCCAATACTGGCTCTCTGCGCTGGCAAATCACGATGGATGTCACGCGCCAACACGCCTCTTATACTGTACCTGTCAGGGTTGAAAGCATCAATGGAGCGTGGAAAATTACCGAAATAGACCTGTCTAAATTCTGAATACACAGAGCGAGAACACTTTATCCATATCCGAAAGGTACGAGGATAAAGTGCTCTCGCTCTGTGTATTGCAAAGACTCTGGACTTCAGAGAAAAACTATTATTGAAGAGATATACATAAAAATTGTTCGAGATAAAATGGCTACGGTGTTACCTTGCTATGCTATGACCGCCTGTGCGCCTGTCATGGAAATCTCACGACCAACACAAGCCCGCAAGTCCTCACGGTAGAATCGCCAGGTGCTTCCTACTTTATGGCCAGTGAGTTGTCCAGACCACATGAGGCGGTAGAGAGTTGACCGGCTCACCCGTAAATAACCCATAGCCTCTTTGAAAGTAAGCAGGACATCATCTTGAATCATTTGCACAACCATACGTGTTCTCTACCTTCCTAATTGTGTTCAAACTCGACATCGGTAACGAGTCTTGAAATTTGTATCAATTGATACAAATATTTGTCTCATCGCATGTTATAGTAACCAATGTTGATGCGGTTTTGTGTTGAGAACAAGTTGCGATATGGTTAAATTTATCGCTCAACCGGTTGGATATTCATTACCACCCGTGCGTAAGCAAAGAGTCAAGCGCAAGCACTTCACAGGCTACAGGGAAAATGACCATGCCGGTTGCCAGTCTCAGGAGGTTTATAGCATGGATATCAGTTGGATGGGCCATAGCTACTGTAAGGCGATTATGGTCACGTCCGACGGGGGCGCAGCGTAATTCACTTGCAAGCTGGTAAGCTATCAAGTGCTTCAGACGTTGGGGAAGCCGCGATGGGAGTTGCATAAAAGGAATGCCGCTGGTACGCACGTTTTGGAGTGTCCTGATGGTATCCTCATCGCCTTGCTGGTCGTGGTCAATTTCTCCAGGATGAGCCGGTTTTGTACTGAGCGCATTGACGGCCGGGCGCAAGGTCAGGCGATGCGCCACACAACCGGTATGATAGAGCAGTTCTTCTAACGATTCTCCAGGTTTGGGATAGGAGCCGAGACCAATAAAGATATCGGTCTCGCGCTTTAACGGCGGAATGACCGTCTCGGGTTGTAGGAGATTGATGCTATGAAATATACGTTCTACAACGCCAAATGCACCCTCCTGGTCAACGTCGGGCAGAATGACAGCCCCACCTGTGCCTGCGTGCAAGACAATCTGATCGCTACTACGAATAGTACGGCGAACATTCGTTACTATTTGTTCCAGAAGGCTGGCTGGAGCATGATAGCGATGTCGTTTATGGAATATAGCCGCTTTCGGCGTAATATAAATATGCTCCAACTGCGAGATATGGAGGAGCAATACGCTTATAGGTGACGAACGTGGGAAGAAGGTAGCAAGCGCGGTGCGTAAATAGCTACTTAATTCCGGGGTAGCCGGTGTCACCGGAATGAATTCACCTGCTTCGTCCTGATCAGGCCTGAACTCGCGATGCAATGAAGAAAGCGGTGGGCAATTGCATCTTTCGGCTGCCGGACTATTAATTGAGAAAAGCTCCGTGGTGGATATTCCTCTTCCTTCGCCTTGCATGAGCGTTCCTAATGAGTACTTCTCCCCGTTTACTATAAACTGAAACTGATTATATTGTGTAAAGGATAGCGACAGCATGAAAAGTCTGTTGTGTTATGGTTAAGAATGCGAAGAAGTGGTTAAGAAGAGAGAGCTTTCATGTATTACCATATTACCAGGGCGACCGCAAGGGTCGCCCGTACAATACACGAATGCGCCGTCCGCCTGTTTTACGCGTGTATTGTACGGGCGACCCTTGCGGTCGCCCTGAAAGGCGCGTTGTTTATATGACGAGGGAAATAACTTACGATTCAACGGTAACAGGAGCCGTGAAAGTATATCCAACCCCGGGAACGGTCATAATATATTGTGGACTGTTGGCATCAGGTTCAACTTTCTGGCGCAGGTGTCGAATATGAGTCTTCACCAGTCCAGAATCACCAGCTTCATCGTATCCCCAGACGCGCTCGATGATCATATCGGTTGTCAAGACCTGCCCGGTGTGAGTAATGAGCAGGTGCAGCAGACGGCTTTCGGTCGGAGTTAACCGTACTTTCGTGCCATCTCTGGTCACTTCATGACGCATAGCATCCAGGGTGACAGGCCCAACCGTAACCGCTGAGGAGCCGGAGGAACCTTTTGAACTGGTTGAACGGCGCATAATCGC
The DNA here is from genome assembly GCA_005882595.1 of Chloroflexota bacterium. Lineage (GTDB taxonomy): Bacteria > Chloroflexota > Ktedonobacteria > Ktedonobacterales > Ktedonobacteraceae > VBFM01. The sequence goes on along the minus strand of VBFM01000155.1, from coordinate 4,764 downwards.
TTTAATGCGCGCGAGTAATTGCCTGGGACTGAACGGTTTACGCAGATAATCGTCGGCCCCCATCTCCAATCCACGTATCTCATCATCTTCACGATCATGTGCGGTCAGGATCAAGACCATTGAATTGGTTTCACTCCGCATCTGGCGACATACCTCGAAGCCATCGAGTTTGGGCATCTGAACGTCAAGGATTACGAGATCCGGCAATGTTTCGCGCCAGCGTTTAATGGCCTGTTCGCCATCGAATGCGCGCACGACATCGTATCCGTGTCCCTTGAGCCAGTAGCTCAGCATATCAACCATGTCGCGGTCGTCATCCGCCACCATGATTTTCACTCGTGTTTCCTCCTACAAGACCTGCTTTACAAGTCCCCTTACGTTCCTTGCAGTCAGCCTGACGCGAAGCGTCTTCCTTTCAGCTTGCCTGAGCCGTAGGCTAGAGACCACCCTCTCCGGGGGAGAGGTAATCGTCTCGTTGGCAAGCTGGATAAGGAACCTGGACGAAGTCCGTTGGCAGGCTGGCTAGCAAAAGGTTCGCTATGTACCCCGACAAGTGCAGGCCCTCTACTTGATAAAGTTCGTCTCATTGCTAGTAACGGGATGAGTTCCAGGCAGTAACATCATGGTACAATTTGGGCTATAGTTACCAGGCAAATCGTTCATTGTAGGGCAACCGCGAGGGTCGCCCTCGAAAATTTTCACCTTCACAATAGAGTATCGGCTCATTCTCGCTCTTTAATAGAGGATGAGCATAGCATTAAAATTGGAGGACTGTTACGTGATTCCACGAGAAGAATTGTTACATCTGGCGCGTGAAGTGGCACAGCACGCATATTGTCCCTACTCACACTTTCACGTGGGCGCAGCCCTTGTTGCCGGTGGCAGCATCTACACCGGCGTCAATATCGAGATATCGAGCTATGGATTGACGTTGTGCGCCGAACGTTCGGCTTTAGCCGCGGCCATTTCCAGCGGTGCAGGGCCGGTTACCCAGGTGGCGGTAGCCTGCATCGATGTTCCACCGCAGGCAGGCATCGCTGAACGCATGCCGTGCGGTGCTTGCCGTCAATGGCTGGCTGATCTTGCACCCAATGCTGTGATCTATATCGACGGCGTCGAGCAAGATTTCTCTGTAGCCGATTTGTTACCGTATGCGTTTGGGCTGTAGGGGCCCGGTTATTCATGCCCGTTGGATGCCAGCTTCGAGATGCTTGACAAAGGCGAATAAACTCGTTAGAGTATAACCAATGCAACTGAATATGTGACGTTGAGCAGGAGGAGTAGGCGCGAACTCCGTGAAGAGAGGGAAGATCAACAGGCTGCGAATCTTCCTCGGAACAGACGCACCGAAAGTCGCCTGGGAGTCTTTTATGACGGGAGCGCCCGTTAACGCGCCGCTTGAGGATCACTAGCATGGAGCGAGTGATCGAAACAAGGTGGTACCACGAGTATATTACGCCCTCTCTCGTCCTTGACGGGAAGGGCTTTTTGTTTAGATATATATAAGCAACGCGATAGGTCGCGTCCAGGAGAGGGAAATGATCGAACGGGAAAAAGAGGCAATCACATCGTTGCCGAAGACCTATGAGCCGCAGGCGGTGGAAGCTAAATGGTATCGTTTCTGGGAAGAGGGCGGCTACTTTAAACCTAGTGGCGACATCACAAAGCCGACCTTTGTCATTAGCATGCCGCCTCCGAATGTTACGGGTGCGCTGCACCTGGGGCATGCCATAACCGCCACCATCGAAGATATCCTGATTCGCTATCACCGTATGAAGGGCGATGATACGCTTTGGGTGCCGGGAGAAGATCATGCCGGTATCGCGACGCAGACCGTAGTGGAGCGCCTGCTGGCAACCGAAGGAACCGACCGCCACACTATCGGGCGCGAGGCCTTCCTGGAACGCGTCTGGCAGTGGGTGAACCGCTATAAGAGCCGCATTCAAGATCAACACCGGCGCCTGGGCGCCTCGTGCGACTGGTCGCGCGAACGCTTCACCCTGGACGAGGGGTTGTCAAAGGCTGTACGCGAAGTGTTTGTGCGCCTGTATGAAGAAGGGCTAATTTATCGAGGCGAGCGCATTATCAACTGGTGTCCGCGCTGTATGAGCGCGCTCTCCGACCTGGAAGTCAACCACGTTGATACGCTGGGAACGCTGATCTTTGTGCGCTATCCCTTGAAGCCGTTGCCCGGTGAAGAGCAGACGGAATATATCATACGGCTGTGGCAGTCAATCCCAGGGATACGCGCTACACAGATATGGTCGGGCGTATCGCCATTCTTCCTGTGATTGGGCGCGAGATTCCGATTATCGCGGATGAAGCGGTCGATGCGAACTTTGGTACTGGCGCAGTCAAGGTGACGCCCGCGCATGATCCGACCGACTTTGAGATTGGCATGCGTCACAATCTGCCGCGAGTGCAGGTAATCGGCTTTGATGCAAAGATGACCGAGGAAGCCGGTCCCTATGCCGGGCAAGATCGCTTTGAGGCGCGTAAGAACCTGGTAGAGGAATTGCAGCAGCTGGGCCTGATCGTCAAGATCGAAGAGTATATGGTGCCCCTCGGCTATTGCCAGCGTTGTGATACCGTGGTTGAGCCTCTGATTTCCAAGCAATGGTTTGTGCGCATGACACCACTGGCGACACCTGCTATGGGCGCGGTCGAATATGGTCTGATGAAGATCGTGCCGGAACGCTTCAACAAGGTCTATATGGACTGGCTGGAAAACATCCATGACTGGTGTATCTCACGTCAACTCTGGTGGGGACATCGTATTCCCGTCTGGTACTGCGATAACTGCGGCCAGATGACCGCCAGTCGCGTCGATATCAGCACCTGCCCGCATTGCAATAGCGCCGAAATCCACCAGGATGAGGATGTATTAGATACCTGGTTCAGTTCGTGGCTGTGGCCATTCAGCACACTGGGCTGGCCTGAAGTCACACCTGACCTGCTGCGCTATTACCCAACATCGGTGATGGAGACGGGCTACGACATCATCTTTTTCTGGGTTGCGCGAATGGCCATGGCGGGTATGCATTTCCTTGGTACCCCACCATTCCATACCATCTACCTGCATGGTCTTGTGCGAGATGCCAGAGGCGAAAAGATGAGCAAGTCAAAGAACAACGTGATTGATCCTCTCGAGGTGATGGATCAGTACGGTACCGACGCGCTGCGTTTCACGCTTGCTACCAGCAGCTCGCCCGGCAATGACATGAAACTCGTTCCTGAACGCATCATAGGCAATCGCAATTTCGCCAACAAAATCTGGAATGCTTCGCGTTTCGTCTTGATGACCACAGCTGAGATCGGCGGAGGCGTTCCCGCTGTCAGCGAGTTGAAGCCAACCACGCTGGCGGATCGCTGGATTCTCAGCCGCCTGGTAAAGCTGGCAGGCGATGTGACACGCCTGATCGAAGATTTCCAGCTTGGTGAAGCAGGTCGGCAGATCAATGATTTCTTCTGGTCGGATTATTGCGACTGGTATGTCGAAATTGCCAAAGTACAGATGCAGGGTGATGAGCAGGTGCGCCGCTCTACCGCCGGTATTCTGCGCGCGGTGCTCGATCAGAATATGCGCCTGTTGCACCCATTCATGCCGTTTGTCACCGAGGAAGTCTGGCAGTATCTCTACCGTACGAGCGAACCAGATACCACGCAGTGGCCTGCCTCAGCCCTGATTGTCGCGCCCTGGCCCCATGCAAATAGTGCGGCTATTGATAGCGAGGCAGAACAGAACTTTGGCCTGCTGCAGGAGGTGATTACACGCATTCGAGATGCCCGTAATCAAATGAATGTCGAACCGGCGCGTCGTGTGCCCGTGATTATAGCTGCAGGCAATCATGTAACGATGCTGGAAGCGCAGGCTCCACTCATCGAGTTCCTGGCTCGTACCGATAGACCTCAGCTGCATGCGCAACTTGCGCAGAAGCCGGAACAAGCCATGAGTTTGCTGGCTGGCTCAGTTGAGGTATACCTGCCGCTGTCTGGCCTGCTCGATATCGGCAAGGAATTGGAGCGACTCGACAAAGAAATTGCCCAGGCGCAGCAGGAGATTCTGCGTCTACAGGGCAAACTGGCAAATGAAGCGTTCGTGACGAAGGCAAAGCCAGAGGTGGTCGAGAAAGAGCGCGAGAAGTTGGTGGCCCAGGAGGAGCGCATTGGGAAGTTGAAAGAACGTCGGGCCGAGCTGGAGGGATAGTCTTATGGCAACCTATACTATCGAGCCGGAGCGGCGCACGCTGCACGGCAAGTTTTCGCGTAATTTTCCACCCGTGCTCACCATCGTTTCGGGCGATACAGTGGTGTACCGCACGCTCGATGCCGGTTGGAACCTTGAACAGCCTGTCACTCGCCTGGGAACACATAAGAAATTTGAGCCGCGTGATCCCGCGCGAGATTTTGGACATGCGCTGTGCGGTCCGATAGCCATACAGAATGCCCGGTCGGGTATGACGCTGGAAATACAGATCAATGAGATACGCCCAGGAAGCTGGGGGTGGACGTTTACCGATGGCTGGGACAGGCTAAACGTTGGTGAAATGGATGATCACATGGCCTGGACGCTTGACGCAGAGAGCATGACCGGAAGCAATAAGTACGGACTTACTCTGGCTCTGCACCCTTTCATGGGAGTGATGGGCATGCCTCCCAACGAGGCGGGTATACATGATACCGGTCCACCGCGTTTCTGCGGCGGCAACCTGGACTGTAAAGAACTGGTGGCGGGTAGCACGCTCTATCTGCCTATCGCTGTTG
>VBFM01000154.1:11864-16445 GCA_005882595.1 Chloroflexota bacterium | reverse complement strand
ATCTACGTCCTGGTCCATCCAGGCGTAGTAGTAGGGCAGACACGCCCCTTGCATCCAGGATGCATGTTAGCCCAGTGAGTCAATGGGTCAACCACCTCTTACAAGAGAGGGTCCTAAATGGGACAGGCCACACCAGCGAAGTCACTGAGAAGCTTATCCCCAAAGGGGGTGAGAGTGTCACCGAAACATATCGGTTGCCGGGTTGCGCAACTTGCCTGTAACGGTGCTACATCGCCTTTGCTGGCTAGCTAGGTGTCACCGAAACATATCGGTTGCCGGATTGCGCAACAGCGTTTTCCCGCTGCCCTCGCCAGGAAGATAGCGATAGCCGCTGCGACGGCAATCATACTGGCGTGCATTTCGTAGCCGTAGGGGTCGGATTGCCCGCGATAATCGATGATCGCCTCCATACCTGCTACGCCAATCGCCATGTTGACCTGACCTTCGCGCCAGGGTCGCCCCCAGGTATCCGAAATGATCAGCGCCAGGTCAAAGTTCGCGCCTTCCCCTGCGAGTTGTTGCAGGTGTGCACGCATTTCCCTGGCCGACCGGTCCGGATCAAGCGGCAGCAGGGTAAGAGTTCGCGCCCCATCGACATTCGACTCGTCGACACCCGCATTGGCGCAAATAAAGCCGTGCGGCGTTTCGCTAATCAGCACCCCGTGATCCATGCGCACGATGCGGCGGCTTTCGCGCAGCACTACCTCGATGTGCGACGCATCCTTCGGACTGGTTTGCGCGATGGCTCGGGCAAACTCCGATGGTTGTACCTCATCCAGGTTGACCACGCGGCCCTCTGCTTTTGAGACGATTTTTTGCGTCACCACGAGTACATCGCCCTGCTGAAGCGCAAGGTGGTGCGCCTGCATCGCGTGAAAGATGATCGCACCCAGGTCACTGCCTATGGGTATTTCGCCTATCCCCGAAATCGGGATGATGCGTATTTCTGCGTTCATAGCCCTCCTGCCTGAATGTCACTATTATACGTTGTCATCTCCAATGCTGCAAACAGTGAAGTATTGGTATGGTATTGGGGAGCCTCTTGATATCGATAGTACGGAATAGCTCAGGTATATTTATGAATGAAGTTTATCTGCTGCAGTGTCAATTTGAGAGGAGAAGCAATGGAAGTTGCATCATTTTCGGAGATAAAGGAAGAGCTTACGGCAGGTTCCCTGGCGTATTGAGTTGGTAAATTTGCCTGGAGCGCCTCTGGTTGAGCATCAGTTACTCTAGCGCCGTCATAAAACTGAGAAGATTAGCGATTAGTCCAATCCAGCAAAAATGTCTTGAATCGCATCTTTGAGAGCAGCCGTGAATCCTTGTAGTATCGCAGGGTCCTCTGGAGCTTTTACCGGGCGATATTCTTGCAGGCTCCCACGGCGCAAGTCTAGAGCCCAGAGACTTTCGTCATCAACGTTGGGGATGTTCCCGAAAGCGATGTCTCTATCCAGCGGCAGCTTGATGCGCAATATCTCGCGTTGATAGGTTTGAAATCCAATGCTTCTACGCTCTGAGATGAGGGTATGACCGTAACCTGTAGTCACTACGATCTCCTGACCATACATAGACCTTGTGAATATATATTCCCTTTCGAGGCTCCTGATGAACTCGCTCGCCCCCGGTCCGATCTCCAGGGACTTTTTCTCGATTTTCCGCCCCTTTGGCGCTATTACAACTGCAATATCATGACCAACTAAAGAAGCGGTGGCTGAAAGATCTTCTATGGACAGCAGTTTCGTTAATTTTACTTTCGCGACAAAATTCTTGAGACCTTGAAGTGAACGCTCGTATTCCTCCGTGCTAATCACCTCCTCTTCCCAGGGCCACAGGTGAAATTTTCCATTCCCCTCAATAGGTTGACTCCAACTCGACATTAGTTCCTCGCTTTCTCTCCAGTTTGTTGTCAGGTGTTCATTCAAGGTTACGCCGGAATATTGCAAAGAGTTTCATAATTACCCGTTCTATTCCATTTTCTCTCAGGAAGATTCTATGAGTTTGAGGAGCTTCAGATTTATGCGACAGAAAGGCATCTGTTTAGTTGATTTTTATGTTCTATAATACAACCGGGAGTATTGAAGGAGGACCGGTCTTCTATGAGCGAGATTCAATCGTCAGATTCTATCAACACATCCGACGAAGAGCTACTTTACTTTTGGGCCCTGGGGGACCTGCACTATTACACCGCCGACCAGTGGCGAACTTATCACGCGCAGCGTCTCAACCCCATGTTTCGCGATTTGCGAGCGTTGTGGTCAAAAGAGGGGGTCCCAGCTTTTTGTGTCTCTCCGGGAGATATCGTCGAGTCGGGAACGCCTGAGAACTACCAGTTGGCGCGGCAGGAACTGGCTGCGCAACTTGGAAAGATACCATTCTACCCAGGAATAGGCAATCACGAAATGTGGCCAGAGCATGAAAGTGGGGAGGATACGCTGGAACAGCTCATACAGGATTACGTCACCTTCTGGGGAAAACCCGTGCATTACTACTGGGTTGAGGGTGAAGTCCTCTGCGTTATGCTCGACGCGGTAGGCTATCCCGAACCGCGCTTTTCCGAGGAGACGCTGGCCTTTCTGAAGACCGCTCTGGCGAAACATCCCGCCCACGTCGCAGTGATTTTCGCGCATTGCCCGCTCTACAATACCGTGTTAGACCGCGATCCAGCGCGTAATCGTGATTATCATTCTCTCGCTCCCTTTTTCTACATTCACAATTCTGATGCGGTGCGGGTAATCCTGGCAACGCGGCGTAATGGTTCTCTCTACATCAGTGGGCATACGCATTCAGGCTGGGAAGCTCCCAACCTCGTATTTACAGAGCGACCCGGAGCATATCCCGTAACTCACATCAACCTGATGTCCCCCTGGTTCACTGGTTATGAAAAAGAACCTGGACGCAACGAAGAGGCCTTTGAATTTCATTTTGATGAACCCGATCTCGTTGTATCATTTGCGTTCCGGGTCTATCGTCACCAGGTCGCCATTCGCTTACGTAATCATAGTGAAAGACGTTGGATGGCGCAATGGGTTGTGCCACTACAGTAAGAATGGAGTCTACACATGTCGTTGATACGGTCGCTTGGTCACATTTGTTTATCAGGCATTTTCGTTTCTGGAGGTTGGCAGGCCTTCCTGAATCCAGGTGGGCGAGTCAACAAAGTCGCCGAGGCTGGCATCCCCGAGCCGCAGCAGGCGGTGGAACTCAATGGTGCTGTGATGGTGGTTGCGGGAACGATGCTCGCCCTGGATATTGCGCCGAAACTGGCGGCGCTTGCTCTGCTCGGCTCGATTGTGCCAACCACGGTTGTCGGCCACGCTTTTTGGAAGGAAGAGAGCGACGCAGGGCGCAAGAACCAGCAGATACATTTCTTGAAGAACCTTGGCCTGCTCGGTGGGCTGCTGCTTGTGCTTGTAGAAAAATAGTGATTTACTTACCCTATGAAGGTTCTGAACCACTCCTACTCCCACGAGTCAGGAGTCGTTGTTTATGGGCAGTATTTTTAAGAAAGAAGAACAATGTTGAGCGAACAGCAACAGGAGCAGAAAAAAGTAGTGATGGTCATCGTCGCGCACCCAGATGACGCGGAATTTGGCGCGGCGGGTACGGTTGCAAAGTGGGTGCGTGAAGGATGGGATGTCTACTATGTGTTATTGACAGATGCGGTTGGCGGTGGCCCGGATGAAGCGACCGATGTAGGACCAGTTGCGCGCCGGACCATTGCCGAAACGCGCAAGCGCGAACAGCGAGCGGCGGGAGCAGTGTTGGGCTTGAAGGATGTGATCTTTCTCGACTACCCCGATGGGCAATTGCAGCCCACCATCGAACTGCGGCGCGATATTGTGCGCGTGCTGCGCAAATACCGGCCAACGCGCGTGATCTGCCAGTCGCCGGATCGCACCTGGACGCCTGTGATGATTATAGGCCGCTACCATCCAGATCACCTTGCTTCTGGCCAGGCGGTGATCTCCGCGCTCTATCCCGCGTCGCAGAATCCCTGGGATTTCCCTGAATTGTTGGATGAGGGACTGATGCCGCATAAAGTCTCGGAAGTGTATATCATGGGAGCGCCATTTAGCAATTACTTTGTCGACATTTCGGAGACCATGGACAAAAAGATCGAGGCCTTGCTCTGCCATCAGAGCCAGTTTATCGGCAGGGTGGATGAACTGGAAAAGATGATGCGCTCGCGCACAGCTGAACTCGGGAAGAAGTACTGGGTGGCCTATGCCGAGGAATTTCACCGTACCGAGAACCGCTAGCCATCCCTTGCATTTCTTCGCATGTATGTGACATACTATGTATAGAGACCTTCGGGGCAGGGTGCAATTCCCGACCGGCGGTAAGGTGCATCTTTGATAAGACGCACCAAGCCCGCGAGTCTCATCGCGCATCATTTATGAGCGATGATGGGACAGATTCGGTGCGAAGCCGAAGCCGACGGTACAGTCCGGATGGGAGAAGGTTTGGCATACATGCGGATTCCTATACCTTGTAGCCGCTCGGCTACAAGGTGGTTAGTCTATCTGTCAACTACCAATAGCGGCTGGACTATCCGTATTGCTCTCCTTATGTCTCCCTCAC
>VBFM01000154.1:10276-11816 GCA_005882595.1 Chloroflexota bacterium | reverse complement strand
GACTGTCAGTATAGCTTAGACCGAGGGAAGTCGATGAGTGTAAAGACGATAGCGCCAGAAGAACTGGCGCCGGATGCGCGCGCATCAGCGCCAACAGCTGGCAGAGCGCCTGCTGCACCTGCCAACAAGCGTGGCCAGACCGTAAACGTCGTCACGCGGCGTATCCTATTGATCGTGCCTCCTCTGTTGTTAGGAGCGTTCATCCTGATAAGTTGGTATCTCGGTACCACCTACGGGCATGTCCCCAGCCTGATCTTGCCTGCTCCAGGCGATGTCTTCGCCACCTTATCGGATGGCATCGTTTCTGGTTTGTTTCTCAGCAATGCGCTGGTCACTATCCAGGAAAGTCTGGTGGGATTTATGCTGGCTCTGGGAATAGCTCTACCACTGGGCTATGGTATCGCAAAATCGCGCTTGTTTGCTGCCACAGTGCAACCGTACCTCGCGGCGGGCCAGGCCATACCAGCTATTGTAATCTTTCCATTGCTGACCCTGTGGTTTGGCTACGGGCTGATCCCCATCTTCATCCTGTGTATGCTGGTGGTGCTATTCCCGATGGTGATCACCACTGCTCTAGGTTTCCAGACCATTGACCAGAGCCTGGTTGACGCGGCACGGGTCGAGGGCGCGTCTGGCTGGTCGATGCTTGCGCACATCGAGTTTCCGCTGGCCCTGCCTGCTATTCTTGCTGCCATACGCACCGGCCTCACTCTCTCAATTGTGGGAGCCATCGTCGGCGAATTTGTCAATCAGGTCGACCAGGGGCTTGGTTTCCTGGTACTCTCGGCGCGCGATCAATTTGATACCGCATTGTTGTTTGCGACCTTGATTGTCATGGCCAGTTTGGCGACTCTTTACTACGGCGCTTCCTGGTTGCTGGTGAAACTGGCCGAGGCCATCTATTAGGCATTCCTGGACGACACACGCATTCACGCATTCATTGGAGAGGAATACAGATGCATACCCGTCATCGTTCATCTTTTTTTTCGTCTTTGCTCGTGCTGGTAGCCCTGTTGTCGATGCTTCTGGTCGGCTGTAGCTCCAATGGGGGAAGTGGCAGCAATAGCTCAACCCCAGGAACAGCCTCATTGACGAATGTTTCTATCGCCTTTGGTTACATACCTGATATTCAATTCGCGCCGTTCTACGTCGCGCAGAGCAAGGGGTACTACAAGGCGGCTGGCTTGAATGTAGATTTCCATCATGGTTTTGTCAATGACCTGATCGGGTCGCTGGCGGTTGGTCACGATACCTTTGTCTTTGCCAGCGGTGATGAAGAGCTGGTCGCGCGCAGCAAAAACATTTCGGTGGTCAATGTCGCCACCATCTACCAACGTTACCCGGTAAGCCTGATTGTTCCCGCGAACTCATCCATCCAGACGCTCGCTGATGTCAAAGGCCATACCATCGGCGAGCCCGGCCCCTTTGGTGCAACCTATGTCGGGCTGCTAGCACTGCTGCATTATGCCCACCTGTCGCTTTCTGACGTGCACGTGCAATCGATCGGGTTTACCCAGGTCACGGCCCTGCTGCAACACCG
>VBFM01000154.1:562-10270 GCA_005882595.1 Chloroflexota bacterium | reverse complement strand
CATTACAGCTGCGAAAGCAGGGACTGGCGGTGCGCACATTCCACGTTTCCGATTACCAACCGCTCGTCTCCAACGGCATTATTACCACCGCAGATACGCTGCACAATCAGCCGCAGATGGTCAAGGCCTTTGTGCAGGCCACCATCAAGGGCTTGAAAGATGTGATAGCGAACCCGGCCGAGGCCGTGCAAATCAGCAAGAGCTATATTCCAGGCATGAATGTCGAAAATGCAACGAGCGTGTTGCAGGCGACCATTCCCATCTGGCAGGGCAATGGGCAGGTGCAGTTGGGCTACAATGATAGCGCTACCTGGCAAGCAATGACGCAATTTCTGGTAGCGATGAAGATTATTCCGTCCGTACAGGATGTTTCGTCGGCGTATACGAACGCGGCTCTTGCTTGAAAGAAGGACTCCTAACTATTACTAGCAATTTGGGGCAGGGACAAGACGGAATACATCCTACTCCGGCGGCTCCGTGTGGATGGCCACCGACCCCAGGCAAGGATACTCGTGCCGCAATGTGCGCTTGATCTCCTCGGCCTGAATATGCGCCTGGCTCAAGGGGATGTGCGGGTCAAGAAACGTGTGCAGCACAAGGTCGAGTTCTTCATGATGGTGATCCGCTCCATTAGTAAGTTCTAGTTGCGTCGAAGTGGTGGAGGGGCGATAGAGGTGGACATCGTGCGCGCTACCAGGGCCTGCAACTTCGTCTGCCAGCTTGATGATCCGCTCTGCCATTTCGGGATAGTGTTGAGTGACATCCTGGCGGCGCACAACGGTAGCACTGGGAGCTTCTAGATGGGTCGTCACGCGACGCAGCAGGGGATTGCTTTGCAAAATGGACTCTTCCAGGCGGGTAGCTTCCACGTGCGCTTCCTGTAAATCCATATCGGATTGCACCTCAAGATCGAAGTCAGCCTCTAACTGCCCGCTCACTTCGCGCACATGGATATCGTGAGCATGCACGCCCTGTAGCTCCGCCAGGTAGTGAATTTGATCGACCACCGTTTCGCTCGGTGAGGCAGTTGGTTCAAGATGCACCAGCACATCTACCTCGCTCTGCGGGGAGATGCTGCACGCTGCTAGAATGGCCGCCCTCTCTATGCGTTCGCTCAATTCATGGCTTTGTTCGAAGGTGTTGGTACGCGGCGCACTGCTTCGTAGATCACCCATAGGGCCGTCAGCATGAGCAAACCGGCTTCTAGGAATGCGGAGAGGTTCTCTACTTTTCCATGACCATAGTGATGGGTTGCATCCGCCGGACGGTCCGCGACACGTACCGCGAAGTAGGTCAACAGGGACACTACCAGGTCTAAGCCCGAATGCGCAGCCTCCGCGAGTATGCCCAGGCTGCCGGTCAGCAACGCAACAATAATCTTAATGCTGGTCAGCCCGACAGCCGCTCCCACCGATGAGAGCGCTACCAGTTTCTTTTCGCGTTGAGCTTCTTTCGCAGCAATCATGCCCTTTTACCCTCTGCCTTTTTGCTCATCCAGCATAAGTTATCTCGTATTGAACCTTTCTTAATTGTATGGAATCATGCAAGAGAGGGCAAGTAGCAAAGTGACCAGGTAGCGCCGCAGATTACTCCTACGAGAAGAGAGCGCTCAGTACACCTCCTGGGTTCATTCACCACCCTCGTATTTGAAGGAGACCTCCATCTTCACCCGGTAGGTCAGAGACTTCCCAGGCTCGATGTGGACGTCCTGCTCGGTAATGCGGGCGACCCGCAAGTCCCGCAGTGTCTGGGAAGCGCGCTCGATGGCGGCCGCAGCCGCCTTCTCCCACGACTCAGTACTGGTGCCCACCAGCGCGATTACTTTGTACACACTTTCTGCCATGTTGCTTTCCTTTCCTTTCTTTCAAGTTTCATTCGTTCGTGGTCAGTAGCCAGTTTACTCACTCCTGAGCATTGATCCGCAGTTCAACACGTGCACAATCGTGTTGATTTCTGGGCTCCTGCTAGCAAAGTGTATCACATTCAGGCGTGCGATAGCTTTCATTAAGCCACCCAGTAATGCCCGATAAAGAGCACAATATTCAGCGCCAGCAATGACAAGGAAAATACAACCACCACCCAGTGAAAATGTTCTCGTTTGCCCCAGAGGGCGAAGATAGCGGTGACCGGGAACAGGATCATCGTATAGCGAGGCAGCGATGTCAGGGGTTCGGCACTCTGCGGGAAGCTGAGGGTGAAGAGCACTATTCCCAGCGCGAAGAGCGCGTAGTGGAGTGGTATTCGCCTCCAACCGAGGGCTAACGCTGCCAGTGGGATGAGCGTAAAGCTCAGATCGAGCAGGTTTTGTAAGTATGAACTACCAACACCCGACGTAACGAAGACCGAGCCGATTGAGGAGACGATGCCAACCCAGGGAAAGGAGAGCTGACGGTGCCAGTGAAAATTGGCTTCCTGCGAAATGAACATGAGCGCGTTGCCTTTGGCGAAATAGAGGTAAATCATGTAGGCGATCACCCCGCATGGAATAAGCAGGATGGGGGCGAGCGCGTTAATCTTTTGCCGCCAGGAATGCAGGCCGCGCTCGGCAGGTGACCAGAAACGCTGCACATAGATCACCAGAAAGGGAATCGCCAGGATAATGCCAGTTGAACGGGTAAATGTTGCCAGGAAGCCGAGCAGACCGGCCAGCCACCAGTCAATGGCCTGGCCCCTACGCAGTGCCAGGAAGAGCGCGAGGCACAACAATACAAAGAGCGACTCGGTATAGCCAGCGAAAAAGAAGAGCGCGTAGGGCGAAAACGCGAAGTAGAAGAGCGCACGGCGGGCAATCCCCGCGTCAAAATCCTCGGCCAATAAGTGATAGAGCAGCACGAGCGCGAAATAGAAGCAGATATTCGCCAGCAACAGGCCCGCGATATAGTAAGAGTTGGGAAAGAAGCCTCCCAGCAGCAGGCCGCCGAAGTGTTCCAGCAAAGGCCAGAATGGGAAGAAGGCGGTATCGGGTATATAGGTATAGCCATGATGGGCGATATTCACGTAGGCGACCGCGTCCCAGTGGTACCACACGCGCAGGCAGAGGTCAAAACTGGTGGAGCAATCAAGAGGCATACTCCGGCCTTTTGGCGGAAAGACCACGATACCAAAGTAACTGACGAGCAGGATCACCAGGCGGCTGAGCCCAAAGACCCAACCGGCCTCTTTCCATGCAACTCTTACTGCATTCATAAGCTCTTCCAATCTCTTCGTTATCTCACGCGACCCAGAAGTTCCCTACAAAGAATATCGTATTGATCACCAGGAATGCCAGCGTGAGCGCCATAAAGATGGCATAGAAGTACTTGTTTTTTAGACGACGGTAATGGGGAAAATGGAGATCATATAGCGCGGCTGCGAGGCCAGAGGCTCCAGAGTATGTGTGGGGAAGCTGAGCGTGAAGACTGCCAGCGCAATGGCGAACAGTCGATAGTTCCAGGGGATGCGAGTCCAGCCAAGCGCCAGAGTGAGAAGCGCGATCAGGACAGCTGTCACGTCGAGGATGTCTGCTGTAATCAGGGATGTTTTAACTGAGAAGGCATGTATAAGCAAGCGCAGCGTATCCCAGGGCCAGGTGAACTGGCGGTACCAAATAGTATCTTCTTGCACGCGGAAGATCAACAGACTGCCCTTAATCAGGTACAGGTAGTACATATAGGTGAGTAACGCCGCGGGAATGAAAGCGATGGGAGCGAACGCGCTCAATTTCTGTAGCCAACTCGCCACGCCGCGCCTGTTCGCTTGCAAGAAGTGATAATAAAACATTCCCAGGTAGGCAAGCCCTAGCGCTATGCCCGATGAACGGGTCAATACCGCTAAATATGCCAGAATACCCGCGAGCCACCAGTCTCCTGGCCTGCCGCGCCGCAACAGCAAGAAAACTGACAGGCATAAGACGAGAAACAACGGTTCGGAATACCCGGCAAAGAAGAACAGGGCGTAGGGTGAGAAGGCGAGGATAAATAAAGCTCGTCGCGCGAGCGCCGGGTCAAAATCCTCGGCCAGCAAGTTGTAAAGCAAGACAAGCACAAAATAGAACAGGATGTTGGCGAGTATCAGGCCGACGAAATAGAATGAGTACGGGAAGATGTCTCCCAGTAGCAGGCCCCCCAGGTGCTGGATGAGCGGCCAGAGCGGGAAAAATGCCACATCAGGTGTGTGTTGGTAACCGAGGTAAGAAATGTTGAGAAAAGCCCCTGCATCCCAGCGCAGCCAGGAAAAAACAAGCTGGTTGACGGCAGGAGTCGAGAACCTCCAGCGAGCGTCGTATCCCAGCTGCTGCGCATAGCGAGCGGAAAGCCGTGGGAGTACGATGATGCTGAAACAGGTGGTGGTGAAAAATAAGAAGCGACTCAGAAGAAAGACTTTCCCAGCCTCTTTCCAGGCAGATTTATGCCCGTGTCTTGTTTTATCATCTATGGTTACATCGTCTCGCATGCGGGTCGAACCTCATTTTCCCAGGCATTTTGAGGGGCGCGATTTCGTACAACTGTGTGTATGACGAATAGGAATGGCTTCAGGACACGCAAGGGACGTATGGTACTGCGTACTCTGCCTTGTACGGGTTGACTAATGAATATGGCTTGCAGCTCTGTATTTCCGCTATTTCAAGCGACCCACAGGTTGCAGATAAACGAGGCGGTAAAACATATGAAGCAAGTGAGAGATAACGCGAAGTACCATCGATGGAAGCGCCTCCTTTTCCCCCAGATACCTAAAATGACGAAAATAGGGAAAAGAATCAGCAAATAGCGCGGCTGTGATAGCAGCGGGCTGATGCCCTCTAAGGGAAAGCTCAACGAGAAGGTGGTTAGGGTCGCCGCGAAAAGACGATAATGTAATGGAATGCGTTTCCAGCCAAAGCCCAGCACGAGCAGGGGAAGAAGTGTGAAAACAAAAGACACCAGATGCTCCAACAGGTAAATCCATGACGGAGCGACGAAGAAGGCCTTGATCACCAGGTAGCCGGTGGTCCAGGGAAAGCTGAAGTGGCGATTCCAGTAATTTTTTTCGGCCAGGCTGAAAATGAAAGCATCGCCTTTGGTAAAGTACAGGTAAAGCAGATAGGCGATTACGCCCATAGGAATCAAAACAATTGGGATCAAGGCGTTCAGCTTTGCGCGCCAGGTAGACTTCGCGCGCTCGGACGGTATCCAGAAGCGCTGCACATACAATACCAGGTAGGGGACCGCTAAAAAAACGCCGGATGAACGAGTTAAAGCGGCGAGAAATCCCAGCAATCCTGCGAACCACCAGTTTCGTGCCTGGCCTCCCTGCAGAACGAGAAAGCTGGCGATGCACAGCAGCACAAACAATGACTCGCTATAGCCCGCGAAGAAAAACAGCGCGTAGGGAGCAAAGGCCATATAGAAGAGGGCGCGCCGGGCAATAGCAGCATCGAAGTGCGCTATAAGCAACTTGTAGAGCAAGACAAGCGCACAGTAGAAGCAGAGATTGGCAAGCAGCAGCCCGCCAATGTAGTAAGAGCCGGGGAATATTCCACCGAACAGAAGGCCGACGGGCTGTTGGAGCACCGGCCAGAGCGGGAAGAACGCTGTATTTAATTTGTCCGCGTAACCCTGAGCGGAGATGGCCACAAAATGTGCCACATCCCAGCGATACCAGGAGAAGAAGAAGGCGTTCAGGCTGGAGGGGTCATCGCTGTAAGGGATGTTCTGGTAGGGCGTATGCAGCGCCGCGCTCTGGCTTTTGATGAAAGGCAGCAGCTCCCGCAGGGAAAACATGGTGATGGCGCTTACTACGAGCAGCAATAAGCGACTGAGTAGAAAAACGCGCCCAGCTTCTTTCAGTGCCATCTTCCATTGCTGCATGCTTGTTTCCCCGAAGATGCTCATGCGACCCACCTTCCATCAATGAAAAGAATTAGCGCTTCCCCTCGAAGATCATCTACGTTACCTTATTTTACCGATTACCACCTCGACGCTATAATTCTCCAATTTCTTCAATGACGTTGGAGCAATGAGTTCACGGTAGACTTCGTGAGGCATGTGTTCAGGTAGCTGGTCAGTCTCGATGACGAGCGTATCAGCCAGTGTCTCCGCCTGTATCGTTGCCCTAAAGCCATTGAGCAACGAGGCCAGTTCCTGGTCGGTGTATAGCGCCAGCTCGATGTGATCTTCGATATTGAGGCCCGCCTTCTTGCGCATATCCTGGACATAGTGGGTCAGGTCGCGCACCAGGCCCTCTGCACGCAGTTCTGGCGTGATCGTCGTCTCAAGCGCGACGACGTAGCCATACTCTTCCGCCGCCACGAAGCCTGGGCGGGCCGTGGCAACCACTTCAACCTCATCCCTGCTTAGCTCGACTGGTTGGCCGTCAAGTGTGAACCTCAATACACCTGTCTCATTGAGGCTCCTGGCAGCTTCCTGCATTCCGCGCGCATCGAGCGCCTTGAACGCTGCCAGGATTTTCTGCACCAGTGGGCCGTATTTCGGTCCAAGCACTTTCACCTGTGGTTTGAGCGTATACGCCAGCATGTCACTGTCGCTGCTCATCAAGTGGAGTTGCTTAATATTCAGTTCTTCAAGCACCTGCGCTTGAAGACGCAGCAAGGCCTCTTCCTCGGCTGAATTCGCGACGCGCACATAGAGCGCGTTCAAGGGCTGGCGCACCTTGATCTGCGCTTTCTCGCGCGTCGAGCGTCCCAGGCCGACAACGCGCATCACCAGGTGCGTTTCGCGCGTCAGCGTTTCATCGATCAATTCTTCGTGTACGGTTGGCCAATCGCACAGGTGGACGCTGGCCGGGGCTTGCGCGTTGACGCTGCGAACCAGGTTCTGGTACAGCTCTTCCGTCACGAAAGGCATGAAAGGCGCGAGCAAGGTGACAAGCGTGGTCAGGCACTCGTAGAGCGTGAGGTACGCGGCCACCTTGTCGTTGTCCATGCCAGTTTTCCAGAAGCGTTCGCGGCTGCGCCGCAGGTACCAGTTCGACAAATCCTCCAGGAACTCCTGAACGGTTGCCGCGGGCTTTGAACTGTCGTATTGCTCTAGCCCATCCGTGACCGTGCGAACGGTCTGCTGTAACTCAGAGAGAATCCAGCGATCCAGTTCGCTGCGCTCCGCAACCGGCAACGTGTAGCGGGTCGGATCAAAGCCATCGATATTGGCGTATGTGACCAGGAAGCCGTAGACGTTCCAGATTTTATCGAGCGCCCTGCGTACCAGCATCCACTTCTCGCTCAGGCGCACGGGCAGACCTGTCCGCGCCGCTTTCTCCATATCCTCCTCGGTGGGGATACGCGGGAAGTTGAGGTTCTGTTCGGCTACGTGGCTGGTAAAGAGCCAGCGCATGGTATCGGAGCCGACCCGTTCAGCCGCGTCGTCGAACACCACCAGGTTGCCCTTCGACTTGTGCATGGGCGTACCGTCTTCGCCCATCAGCAGGGCGTAGCCGAAGAGTGTCTTGAAAGGCGTCGTTTCCTCCAGCACTGTACTCATGACCAGCAGCGAATAGAACCAGTTTTTGAACTGGCCGGGGAAGGACTCCGTAACAAAGTCCGCCGGGAACCATTGCTGCCAGTAATCGGGATCCGTGCGGTAGCTGAGCGTCGAGAAGGAGACGATGCCCGCGTCAAGCCAGGGGTTGCCGACATCTTTGATGCGCGAGACCTCCGCGCCACACTGCTTGCAGCGAATTTTGACGGCATCCACCCAGGGACGGTGCGGCGTGTGACCCTCGAACTCTTCCCAACCCGCCACGGCGCGCTCCTTCAGCTCGTGTTCGCTGCCGATGATCTCGAATGTGCCGCACTGGGGGCAGTCGTAGATGGGCAGCGCCAGTCCCCAGTAGCGTTTCTTGGAGATCATCCAGTCGTCCATGTTGCGCAGCCAGTCCATCTCGCGTTCCAGGCCGAAGGCTGGGATCCACCTGGCCTGACGGACCACGCTCATGATCTCGTAGCGCAACTGATCCATCGAGATGTACCACTCATCCACCAGGCGGAAGATCAATTCCGTCTTACAACGCCAGCAGATGGGATAGCGGTGTTTGTAGCTCTGCGGGCGGTAGAGCAGGCCTTTCTGGGCCAGGTTTTCCGCGATGGGCTGCGCTACTTCTGACGCCGTCTGTCCTGTAAGCCAGTCGTAACCCTCGGTATAGACGCCAAATTCGTCTACAGGCGCAATGACGGCCAGGTTGAACTCTTTCGAGAGCGCAAAGTCTTCGCGGCCACAGCCGGGAGCGATGTGGACGATGCCGGTACCTTCGGAGGCGCTGACATCCTTCCAGGGAATGACCGTGTGCACGACATCCTTTGCCGCCGGTAGTTCATCGAACGGCCCCCGGTAGCGCCATCCGACCATATCGCTGCCCTTGAGCGTTTCAACCACGTGATAATCGCCCTTGTCGCGGCCTTTGAGGGCTTTCAAGACGGGCAGCAAGTCCTCTGCGAGGTAATAGAACTCTCCATCCTGCTCTACTTTGATGTATGCAAGGTCAGGATGAACAGCCGCCGCGACGTTGGCGGCGAGTGTCCAGGGCGTGGTTGTCCATACCAGCAGGTATTCGCCTGGGCGATCCAGCAGGGGAAGGCGCACATACAGGCTGAGGTGGCTGGTCTCTTTATAGTCCTCTGAGAGCGTTTCCATGTTGGAGATGCCCGTAGCGCAGCGCGGACACCAGGTCATCACGTCGTGCCCTTTATAGATCAAGCCCTGTTCATAGCACTTTTTCAGAAACGACCAGATGGTGTAGTTGTTTTCGTCCGAGAGCGTGTAGTAATCGTTGCCCCAATCCATCCAGTAGCCCAGGCGGACGGACTGTTCGATCATGCGGTTGGCAAACTTGAAGACGCGCTGTTTGCACAACTCCACGAATTCGGCAATGCCGAAAGCCTCGATATCCAGCTTGGATTTGAAGCCAAGCTCTTTTTCCACTTCGACCTCGACCCACAGCCCCTGGCAGTCAAAACCGTTCTGGTAACGCTGTTTGTATCCCTGCATGGTCTTGAAACGCTGGTACAGGTCTTTGTATGTGCGCCCCCAGGCATGGTGTACGCCCATGGGGTTATTGGCGGTAATCGGGCCATCCAGGAACGAGAATTGCTTATCACTATGGTCGTTGCGATGCAGGTACTGCTGCAGTGTTCCCTGCTTGTCCCACCGCTCCTGGATGGCATGCTCCAGCGCCGGGTAGTCTACGCGGTCCGCGGCTGTCACCGGTTTGAATACATTCGATTTCACTCTCACCCTGGTCTCCTCGATCAATCTTCTAATTTGATCTCAATACGTTTATTGATCTTGCCTTTATTCTCGGTCTTAATTATCTTGATGCCGCGCACTTCTTTGGTATGGTTGACGTGTGTCCCACCGTCGGCCTGCAGGTCTAACCCGACGATTTCAACGATACGCACATCCTCGATGCCCGGCGGCAGCAGGTTAATCTTTGTGCGAATCAGGTCTGGTATGGCAAACGCTTTATCACGCGGCAGCGTATACACGCGTATCGGATAATCCGCCTCTACCGCCTCGTTCACCTTCTCTTCGATGTAGGCGATGCGCTCCTTGTTGAGATTCTCCATCGCGAAGTCCATGCGGGCCTTGTCAGGATACATCTGCCCCCCGGTAACCTGGACGCCGAACTCCTTCCAGATGGTGCCACAGAGGATGTGCAGCGCGGTATGCGTCCGCATCATCTGGTAGCGGAACTCCCAATCGATGGTTCCGACGATCTCGGTGCCTATGGGCGGCGGCA
>VBFM01000154.1:0-528 GCA_005882595.1 Chloroflexota bacterium | reverse complement strand
ATTACGCTGGCTTCCTGCTGTCGATTATCCCAGGTAATGGTGCCGCGATCGGGCATCTGCCCGCCGCCGCCCGGAAAAAACACGGTGGCGTCGAGAGCGATCTCATCACCGTCAACCGCGACAACTTTGGCGCTGCATTCATACGTGAAACTATTTTCATGATAGAGCAGCTTTGTTCGCATCTTGCATGCTCCTGAACTAAACGAACAACTCAAAAAAATGCCCCTCATCCACTACAAGGGACGAGAGGGACTCCCGTGGTACCACCCTGATTAGCCATAGTATTCCGAAACGATAAGATGGCTCGCTCATTTGATGTAATTCCTTCAAGGTAACGGGAAGGTTCCGGCCCGGCCTACAGCGTTTTATGCTTTCAACCGGGAAGCTCGAGAGTGATGTTCAGCGCACCGCCTGTATCCGCTTGCACCCTATGCGGACTCTCTTCGACAAGGTCAGATGGCTTACTCGTTCCGTCTTTGCCTCTACGAGGCTATTTTACCATATATGGCAATAGCATGGTTCTGTCTC
>VBFM01000153.1:6389-12120 GCA_005882595.1 Chloroflexota bacterium | reverse complement strand
CGAGCATCAAAGGCATAGAGATTTTTATCTTCTGAGCCAATATAGACTACTCCATTTACGACGGCGGGGGAGGAGACGCGAATGGCAAGTCCCGCCTGGGCAGTCCACAACATGGTACCCTCCTTCGCGTCCAAGGCATAGAGGTTGCCATCCTCCGATCCCACGTAAACCACTCCATTCACTAAGGCGGGCGAGGATGAGACAAAGTTATCAGTGGTATGACCCCATAGGCCCTTTCCCGTCGCGGCGTCCAGGGCATAGAGCGTGGTGTCATTAGAACCAATATAGACCATTCCATTGGCTACCGCAGGAGAAGACCAGATCGCATCTCCGGTCATATAGGTCCACACAACTTTGCCGGTCCTGGCATTGAACGCGTAGAGCTTATGATCGCTTGAGCCAACATACACGATGCCATTGGCAACGGCCGGCGAGGAGCCAATATCCGCCTTTGCGACATGGAACCACAGCGTTTTTCCTGTTCTGGCGTCCAGCGCGTAGAATGACTGGTCATTCGAGCCAACATACACGACGCCCCCTGTAACCGCCGGAGTAGAAATGATGAACGCTGAGGTCGATAGAGTCCAGTCTAGCACCAGCCGATTGACATTCCTGGTATTGAGCAGGTGTTCACCAGCATCGAAGTGCGTGTGCTGCAAATCGTACCCAAACATCGCGGCGTTAGAATTGGCGGGAGAGAGACCAGCATCGGCATGAAAAAGTCCAGTTACCCATTGGCGCACAGGAGTAGCGAGAAAGACCGCACTTCCAACCACAAGACCCACAAGCGCAATCAGCAGGGCTGCTTTGACCCTGGAAATATGTCCGCGGTTGTCTTTCTTGATTTCCATATCATTTTTCTAACAGGCGGCTATTTTGACAACTTACGCGTGACATTTGTAATCCTGTTAGTAAGTATAGCATGCTGGTGCATGCCCTATTCATACCCCTGATGATTCGTTATAATATTCTGGAAAGAGCAAAAACTAGCACATCAGGAGCAGCTAATCGATGCAACAACAACAAATGAATTATGATTTGCTGGCCGTCTTCAATACAGAAACCGATGCGGATGCAGCAGAAACAAAACTCCATAAAGAGGGCTTTGGGGATGATGAAGTTTTCCGCCTGGCGGCAGGTTCTGTCACAGGCAGCCAATTTCGCGAACATGGCCCTAATCGGGATCGCAACGCCGTCTTCTTGCAAACGGCTCGTTCGGGACCCAATCCCGCCCTTGTCATCCTGCTGGCCGTAGTCTTCGGCATTCTACTTGGGGGGGTGATGTTTGGGGCAACCGAGCTCGCCATCAAAACCATCTCCATACCACTCGCCACCATCGCGGGAGCCGTTGTCGGCGTCATTCTGGGAGCTATCCTGGGATTAACTCGAAAACGCAGTGTGCGTGGAGCCATTGGACAGGATATGGCGAAAGTCAATGCGGCGCGAGCGCAGCCCGTTCAGGGCGCGCGTACCGTGATCGCTATACGCCTGCCCGACCCGGATAACATCAGTCGCAAATCGAAAGCGCGTGCCATTTTGTTGAACAATAAGGGGAAGATCGATCGAAGCGTGGGTGAGAGATAAAAGCGTGTCTCCTCGAGAAGGTGCATGTTGGACACCCCTGATTCTGACCACAACATAGACGACGATACCAGGATTGAGATCACCGACCTGGATCCACCTGCCGAGATGGGCAACTTCGCATGGCGATATTCGAGGAGTAGCCTCGTACTCTCGCTGCGAGAGCGTGTCTGGATGGGCATAGCCTCGATTGTAGGCATCGTGTTCCTTGCCGCCGTCGTCCTGATGAGTTTTCCGCATACATCTACACCTGCAAAGGTGGCATCTTTCCCTACCTTTCATCCCTTGTCTTTGTCCGTTGTTGATGGCATCGCCTATACCAGCTCACCCGATGGAACAGTGATAGCCCTGCGAGTGAGCGATGGTTTCCTCCTCTGGCGCCATATGGGTGGAAATACGAGGGAAGAATTCACAACCATCGCTGACGGGGTGGTCTATCTCGCTACACTTCCCACTGGCAACAGCACTTTTACCATGAGAATCGAAGCCTTACGCTCCGGTGATGGATCCTTGCTCTGGTCTCATACTCTTGCAGCTGATGGTTCCATTCCCATACAGCTCATGGTCGCCAATGGGGTCATCTACGTCAGTTCAACAGTCACGAGTATCGATGCGCTGCGTGCCAGCGATGGATCCTTGCTCTGGAATTATCACTCCCGCACTCCATTTGCCTCGATGCCTACTGTGGCAGATGGAGTGATCTACGCGGGTACCGTAGATGGCCACGTGTACGCGCTGAGCGCCACCGATGGCTTTACGTTCTGGGAAAACAACTCGCTCTTCTCTTCCAATTCAGCATCGCCAACGGCGGCAGATGGCAGAATCTACCTCGACTTGGATAATGGGAGCATCGAAGCGTTACTCGCTAGCAATGGCGCTTTGCTCTGGCACAAACTACCTCCTACCCCTCTAGCGGAGTCCTCTCCCGCCGTGGTTGATGGAGTGGTGTATGTTAACGCGCTCGATGGCAGCATATATGCACTACGCGCCAGCGATGGCTCGACCCTCTGGCGTGCGTCGCTTCATCTTCCCGATGTGCTGCCTTCTATAATCGCGAGAGATGGAGTGATCTTTGTGGAGGCACAAAATGGCAGCGTAGAGGCGCTCCGTTCTAAAGACGGCTCCGTACTCTGGCTCTACACGGGCGCAGAAGGAGGTGCAGGCCCGCTCACCGTGGCTCAAAATATGGTTTTCCTCGCCTTCCAAACAGGCGATAGAGCGAGTATAACCGCGCTGCAAGCCAGCGATGGCCTGGTACTCTGGCGCCATACGCCGCGTGCTCTCCCTACACCATTTCCTCAGATCGTGGCGGATGGTCTCGTACTGGTCGTTTTCCCAGATGGAAGTATCGATGCATTAGGAGCCGATAATGGTACATTGCGCTGGCAACAAGCAATGTTCAGTTGATGTAGGTTCATCGCCGGTCTAAACAGAAAAAAGTACCTCACACCTTATTGTTGGCTTGACCATTTCTAGGTAACATTGTATATAATAGTGTTAGCAGCTTCATATCAATCAATTACCATTGTTCTGGGAGACTATGCGGCATGCCCAATCATATGCTAACACTACCTGAATACCAGGTAGAGACAGAAGAACTCATTCGCCTCCGTGCCAAACTTCTGCCTCCATACAACGTTATCCTGTATAATGATGACTATCATTATCAGGACTATGTTGTCGCCGTACTGTTGCGCACCATTAATAGCCTGTCCGTGCCTGAAGCCATCAGCATCATGCAGACAGCAGATAGTACAGGCAGCGCGATTGTCGTCACTTGCCCCAAAGAAACCGCCGAATACTACCAGGAGCGCTTGCTGAGCTACGGCCTCACCGCCACCATCGAACCCGAATAGAGCCTGCGCAAGTCATGCGAGTATATGGATTTCTGCTATAATAATGTATGGTGGGATTGTACCGTATTACTATTGACGATGGCAAAATTACGGATTAGAATCACAACAGACCTGTGGGAACTGATTGAAAACGATCCGCTGTACGGATAGCGTTAGCAAGAACCGATGCTGTTTTATCCTGTTCCTACAGGAGGAGAGATACAATGGTTCACTTATGGCGTAGAGCCAGAGAAGAGGCAGAAGCGAGCAAAGCGGCTCCGGGAGTTGGAACGACGGGAGATATTGCCGTCGTTGTCGATGGCAAAAAGCTCGACAACGAATTAGTACGCTTAGCCTGCATCATGGCAAGGCGCGCCAAACGCAAAGTTCACCTCGTTCACATTATCGAAGTTCCCCGCACCTTACCTCTCAAAGCCACCCTTACCAAAGAATCTGAAAACGCCGACAAGATCCTTAACGAAGCAATGGCTATCGCCGATGAGGCAGGCTGTGAAGCAGTCGCTGAAGTTGTACAGACGCGCGATGCCGGACCGGCTATCGTTGACGAAGCTAAAGATCACGGGTGCGCGCTCATCTTACTTGGCCTTGTACGCAATGCCCAGAAGGGGCACGGCATGGGCAACGACCTGGGAAGAACTGTACCTTTTGTGCTAGCGAACGCCCCGTGTAGAGTATGGGTAGTGCAGGACCCGTCGTGACGACTCCCAACGGCTAAAGCCCAGGGTTTTCTGGCGCAGTCCGATAATGTAGTCTTTTTTGAATGTTCATAGGCCGACCCCTAGGCAAGTGATAGAGTCTCAAATCATGTGTTTGCTGTGAAGACGATATCGTATGCTATAATCATAGAAACGGGATTGTGCTTGATATACTGTATTGTGCCTGCTTTGATGTTGCCTTCTGTGAGGAGCGATGCTATGACAACCGATGCCAAGGCTGGCGAACCTAAACGCCTGCATGATGATTATTACACGGCACTTTATCAAGCTGCCCTCGCCTTCTCTTCCAGCCTCGAACTGAAAGAAGTGCTGCAAACCGTCGTCACGAACATTGCTGAAACTATGCGGGTCAAGGCATGTGTCCTGCGTCTACTCGATGCGCGCACCGGGCAGCTGCAGCTGAGCGCTGTTTATGGGTTAAGCAGCGGCTACCTGTCAAAGGGGCCGGTCGATGTGGAACACAGCCCCATTGATAGTGAGTCGCTCAAAGGACAAACGGTGATTATTCCTGATGTTCGCACTGATACCCGTTTTCAGTACGCCGAAGCCGCTAAAAATGAAGGTATC
This sequence comes from Chloroflexota bacterium, assembly GCA_005882595.1. GTDB lineage: Bacteria > Chloroflexota > Ktedonobacteria > Ktedonobacterales > Ktedonobacteraceae > VBFM01. Next base: position 7,400 of record VBFM01000153.1, on the reverse strand, counting down.
GTCTCGGCGTTATGCGTCCCACTGGAAGTGCGCGGTGAGGCCATCGGCGTAATGCGCGTCTACACCGGAGAGCAATGCACGTTCCACGAGGATGATATTCAGTTCCTCACCGTCCTGGCCCGGCTTGCTGCCCTTGCCATCGAGAACGCAAACCTCTATGAAAGCCTGAAAAGCTCTTACGACGGCGTCATGGATGTCCTCTGGGGAAGCAGCTTGCAATACTCTGACAAGTGATAAACTCATATCACCTCTTTTAGAGCAGCATGTAGGGGTGTATTACCTCACCAGCGTATTCGTCAGATATGGTGAAGTAAATTCCGTGCGTTCACCTGGCAGCTTACCTGGAACGGGGAAAAGGCGCGCGGAGAGCGGCTTGTTCAGGCGCAGCGCCAGCGTCGCTACATCGAGCAACAGGCCAGCAATCGCCTCTGCCGCCATATTTCCTGGCAACGGCACCGTATCTAATCCCGTGCCGCATACTGCCGAATAGAGCAGCAATTGATGTACCTGTAACAGACCTTGCTCCCAACGTTTCCCCAGCACTGCATCTTCCAATACAGGCAACATCAACCCACAGTAGCCACAGGTAGGAAAACCCGTATTTTTCAGCGCGTAGGTGAGCGCGGCGGCAACCGCTACCGTACCGGGGCTGCCAATTGGCCCATAGCCACAAAGCTCCAGCGCATCGATGATACTATCCTCTCCCAATGGAGCGGGTGATAGATCAATTCCCCCAAACGCTACATCCTGTTCAGCAGCAAACATCTTCCCCAATTCTACTACTGGCGTCACCCGCTCGATAAGCGCATCCCTCACTCGCGCGCTTACATCCATGAATTCCGGCGATTCGCCTTCGCTGCGCTCGTATGCCAATAGCGCCTGCTTGAGTATCCCCGCTGCCTGTGTACCGAGTGAAAGACTGGTCGGGCCAGCATGATAGGCAGATGGAAAGAAAGGGCATCCGGCCCCGACACAGGCCAGCACCGCGAAACGGAAATTGCCAAACCCTTC
>VBFM01000153.1:0-6213 GCA_005882595.1 Chloroflexota bacterium | reverse complement strand
CGCATACTCCAAAAGAGCTGCGTTCGACCAATTCGCAAGATCATCAAATACAGGGCGCGTTGAAATTCGCACAGTCTGCACCTCATAGCCCGCCTCTACATAGCGCGCACGGGCCTGTTGCAGCATCGTTGCCGCATCCTGTATGCTTTTGAAAGCAAGCGGGTGCAAATCAGCCAGACCAAGTGTGATTGTGCGAACAGGTGGAGCTTGCATATATTTTTCCCTCTTTCCTTCGTGTATGGTTTCAGAACTTATGATACGCTTTGTAGGAAATACAGGCAAACGGCAAATTGACGAAAGTACCCCTTGACGAAAATCCGTTCGTCCCGTACACTGCCTGCAACACCACTGTTGCAGGAGAGCGCGATTGATGATATCACCCGATATGGCTGAATCCACAAATGCATCGCATGCATGCTTTCTCTGCACGCTCGATACTCAACCCTGTGCTGTAAAGCAGCTTGAGGGCCAGGTCATCTATGCCCATGAATTTACAACTCAGGGAGAGATAACGCCCTACATCACGCTTGATCTTGGTGCTACCTACGCCTCGTTACAACTGACCCACACGTATCGCAGTCTGGTCAAAGGATTACAGGAACTGGGCAAGAACTTGCGCACCAGCAAACTGACCATGCGCGTCTATCACCTGCCGCCTCTTATGGGTACAACCGAACACAAGGGCCACACCGTTGAGCGGTACTGTGCTAACGATTATACCCTGGCCATCCTGGAACCCCATACCATCCTCAACATCACCGATCTGAACCACGCGGACTACTGTCCTAGACAATATTTATTAAATCGCCTGGCGGCATCTCCACAATCTGCCGCTGCTATACGTGGCAACCTGGTGCATAGCAGCTTCAAGGAACTGCTGAAAGAGCATGACCGGGGTGAACTGATGAGTGGACATGTCGCCGATGGCGAAGAAACGCCGCTCGTTACCCTGGAACGCCATTTTGAAGAGGCATTGGAGCGCAATGCCATTGACCTCGCTCTCGCCAACATGCCCATCGAAGCGATTCGCGCGGAAGCTGCTCCCCACCTGCAAAGCCTGGCAAACTGGTTCGATAAACAACACGCCACCCTCTGGGATATGCCAGCACAGCCTGCAGGCGATGAAGATGAGATCGAACAGGATCACTCCAGTGAAAACATGGTGCGCGCCGAAACCTTCCTGCTCGCACCCGAAATTGGACTGCGTGGACGACTCGACTTACTCTGGCGGCAGAAGAGTCGCCAGCGTCTGCTGGAATTAAAAACCGGCGGAGCCAATGGCGAGCTTCCTAAATCTGCTCACCGCTGGCAGGTGCAGGGCTATCTCTCGCTCCTGGCCGTGCGGCGTGACCCCAAAATGAAGAATGCCCTCGCCACCCTGCTGTATAGCGGCACGCCGGGTGAAGCCACCGACTTCAACCTCCGCTTCACCATCAAACAACTGCAACGCGTCAACGAAACGCGCAATATCCTTGTACTGAGCCACATCACCGGTATCCCATCCGCGCCCCCCGGACCCTCGCGCTGCACCAAATGTGCCATGCTCGATAGGTGCGCATCGGTCTCATCCCTGCTCGGCTGGCAACCACCACAACCCGAGACGCTCTCAGATGGCGCAAGTAACAATGTAGGGGCGCAATTCATTGCGCCCTCAAAATCGGCGGATAACGATAATGGACATGTTGAAAACGATCATCAAGGGCGCAATGAATTGCGCCCCTACACGACAGAAGACCGCGCATTTTTCTCAAAATACTACCAACTGCTCCAACTCGAGGGGCTGGAAACAGAACGGCAGCAGGCGCTGCTCTGGCAGACTCCCGTTTCGGCGCGGGTTGAACAGGGAAGCGCGATTTGCAATTTAGAGGCATCGGGAAAACCCATACCTACAGGACACGGAGAATGGCAGCAGACCTTTTCATGCGTCAACACCTCAGAACTGCGCGAAGGTGACGAAATCTTGCTCAGCGATGGCGACCCTATTACTGGAGAAGTTGTAACCGGCACCATCTTGCAGATCAGTGCTGAGCATGTTACCGTTTGGAGTCCCGAACTGATTGCCCACCCCAGGTTGATCGATCGCTATGACACGAGCGTCGTGCATGTGCGCACCCTGCAAAACCTGTTGCGCTGGCTGGAAGCTGACACTCACCTACGCCAAATCGTGGCGGGGACGCAGCGTCCACAATTCCGGCCTATCACGGTTCCGCCGCACCCGGACTTGAATGAGGAACAAAACCTGGCGGTCGAACGAGCATTGCAGATGCAGGATTACCTGCTGATACATGGTCCACCTGGTACTGGCAAGACCAGCGTAATCGCAGAAATTGTCAAGCAATTATGCCAGCAGGGGCAGAGGGTGCTGCTGGCCGCTTTTACCAACCAGGCAGTAGATAACATGCTGAAGCGGCTGGAACTAGAGGGGTTTCGTGATTTTGTGCGCCTGGGACATGAGCGCAGCGTGGATAGCGCCATCCAGGAGCGACTGCTCATACGGTTGGTAGAGCAGCAAGGGAATAGTTCATCGGTCCATACCCTGCTGCGCAGCATTCCCGTGGTTGCCTCAACTACCGCCACATGGTCGTCAGAAAAATATACACCCCTATCATTCAATGGAGCCGATGGTTCAGTGGGTTCCCAAACCGATTCGGCTCTGCATTTCGACGTGGCGATTATTGACGAGGCCGGGCAACTCCCCATCCCGGCGATTTTGGGCGCGCTGCGCTTCGCTAAACGCTTCATTCTGGTTGGAGATGAAAAACAACTTCCACCACTCGTCTTGAGCAAAGAAGCGGCCCGGGCAGGACTGGCAGACTCTCTTTTCAGCATGCTGAAACAAATAGATTTTGACTATTCAAAAGAGCACCCGGAAGCCGTCAGCGCCTGCGTTCCCTTAAAAGTGCAGTATCGAATGAATAAGTGGATTTCCCACTTCGCCTCGAAAGTTTTCTACGAGGGCCAACTTCAGGCCCATACATCCGTTGCCAGCCGCCTATTAACGCCTGTAAGCACAGCTACTATTGGAGAAATGCCCTCTATCACCCGCACCCTTGACCCTCGTGCTCCCCTGGTTTTTCTAGACGTACAAAGTGAGCCAGGGAATAGTGGAGAGCAAGCAAAGATCAGTAATGCCGAAGCTCGTGCGGTACGAGAGGTGGTAGCGGGTTTGCTGGCGCGAGGTGTAGAGGAAGCCGATATAGGCATCATCGCTCCCTACAGGGCACAGGTTGCCAATTTACGCAGGCATCTCTTCAGCGACGATGAGGCGATAGGATGGAAAGCTCTACTGCCTACAACGCCGCTCAGCGTGGATACGGTGGATCGTTTTCAAGGGGGCGAGCGGTCAGTCATCATCATTTCATTTGCCACCACCAACGCTCCTGATGTAGAGAGCCGGATACGCGAGCATCTCACCAACCCCAACCGCTTGAATGTGGCGCTTACGCGCGCGCAGCGCAAGCTCATCCTGGTAGGACATGCCCTCGCGTTGGAGAGCCTCCCCATTTTTCAAAGGCTACTCACTTATTGCCGTGGTATGCACGCGGTCATCGCTTACACTCACACTCCCGTCGCAACGCCGACTACACCTCGGTAGCCAGCGCGTACTGATCCTGAAGTAAGGCTTCCAGGGGTTGCTTGATATCGAGCTGAGCATAACAGGCGCGCTCGAGTGAGGTTCGGATACCGCTGTGAATATGCATCTTCTCCAAAATCATTTCAACCGCGTGCTGCAAATTCACCGTAATCCGAAATGGTTTATCAACCTCGTGATGGTACTCGCGAAATTGCTCCATCCCCAACCCGGTTAGCACCAGAACGGGATGGATTCCAGCCGCCAACCCCGCCTGTATATCGGTGATACTATCTCCAACAAAGACCGCGTCGTCCATATCAAGGCCCAGTTCACTACTTGCACGCAGCAACATGCCTGGACGAGGCTTGCGGCAGTGACAATTCGCATCTCTACTATGTGGACAATAATATACCTTTTCTACGATTCCCCTCGCGCCCTGTATTTCTGCCAGCATGCGGCGATGTATATCCTCAACAGTCTCCGGGGCAATACAACCCTTGGCTACCCCCGCCTGGTTTGAGCAAACAACGATACGGTGCCCCGCCCGCGTCAGCTTGGCTATCGCCTCTCGTGAGCCTGGTAAAAAGCGAAATTCGCTCCAATTTTTCACATAATCAGATCGGTTTTCATTGATGACCCCATCCCGATCTAGAAAAATAGTAGACACAACTTCCCCCAATCATAGTAGCCAAATATTTCGATATATTGCTAACTGTTACGACGTTAGCAATTTAGAACAGAAGCATACTTCATTAATGAGATGATTTTCTCATCCAGGCCAGCGATATTCAAGCGTCATGCAGGTCTACCAGGCCTTTTTTCATAGCATAAATGACCACCTGCGAGCGATCATAAATCTCCAGTTTACGATAGATATTGCTGATATGATTGCGTACGGTTTTTTCGCTGATCTCCATAGTACGTGCGATCTCTTTGGCAACCTTTCCCCTGGCGAGTAGTTTCAGCATCTCCGTCTCACGAGAAGTGAGGCCATCGAAACAGGGACCTTTCTCAGGAGATTGCCCTTCGAGCAAGTGCATCATGCGGCTTGTGATATCAGGCGCTGTTACCTGCTCTCCATTGTTCACGGCACGGATGGTTGCTATCAGTCCAATAGCAGAGATGTCCTTCAAAATATAGCCGTTCGCGCCTGCTCCCAATCCCTCCAGCACATATCCATCAGTGGTAAAGGTTGTCAATAGTATTACACGCGTTTCAGGCAACTCAGCCCTGATCTGGCGCGTCGCCGCGATGCCATCCAAATGCGGCATTTTGACATCCATCAATATAATGTGCGGGCGCAGCTGACGTGCGAGTTCAACCGCTTCCTGGCCATTACTGGCTACTCCTATTACCGAAAACTGCGCCTCCGCGCTCAACATACCCGCGATGCTCTCACGAAAAAGCCGTTGATCGTCCGCTACTATAATCTTGATCTCCTGCTGGTTCTGCTCGCCAGCAGACCAGAAGTTGGTCTGTATTTGCACCGGCTTTTCCTCAACTTGTACAGACATTGCCCTATTCCATCAATCCATTGGATAAAGGAATATCAATATCCACGCGTGTACCTTTGCCGGGAACGCTATCGAGCGTCACACGCCCTCCAAGCAATGCGGCCCGCTCGCGCATACCAATGACACCCTGGTGATATCCGCTTCCTCGTGATGCCAACGACGCGCCTTTCGCCATTCCTTTGCCATCATCCGCGATACTAATATAGATGTGCCCTTCGAAGCTAAACATACAGATACTGATGGTAGACGCCTTTGCATGCTTGTATATATTGGTGAGCGCTTCGCGCACTATATAATAGATATTCGATGTGTATTCGAAAGGCAAAAGAGCCAACCAATCCTCACATTCGAACTCGACCCGGTACCCCGCGCTCTGCATTTGTCTCAACAAGCCTTCGAGAGCATATTCCAGGCCCCGCTCAAGTTCCGATGATGTACGTAATCCTCCCAGCGCCTGTCGCATAGAGGTCAGGCTATCGCGGGCCAGTTCCTGCCATGTCTCGACTTTTTCGGCTATCTTCTGACCATTCTGACCGTTCTCCTCATTCGCGGACAGATAACGCGTACGGAAATATTCCAGGTCGGCCACCAGCGCGGTAAGTGATTGCACAACGCCATCGTGTAGTTCGCGCGCAATACGCCGCCGCTCCGCTTCCTGCACCATTCGCGTGGCCTGTGTATCTACTGCGTCCAGGGCATCGAGCACATCGAGCATGGTCTTGTTCCTTTTCTAACCTTGCCGCTTTTCTCCCTTCACCATAGCCCTTACTCCCGCGGCTGTCTCCGTTTTTCCTCTACCTCTCATATATACCTGTTTAGCGTTAACCTTTTATTGAGACAGGACTATGGGAAAGGTTAAGATTCGCCAAAAGATGCGAAGAGTTCTTAACCTTGCGGGTCATTTTGCTTATATCCCCTGGGTGACGATGCAATTCCTTTCAAGTGATTTGCCTATCTGGTCTGGGCATTTGTCCTGGTCGCCCATTTCTCTTGTACTTGCTCAATATTTTCGGATATACTCAACCAACAGCCAAACCTCACCGGGGTACTGGGGCTTTGGCCCCTTTGAACTCCACTTGATGCAATTGAGAGGCGAGAGAAAGGAACGCGGGTATGATTTGTCCT
>VBFM01000152.1:0-10958 GCA_005882595.1 Chloroflexota bacterium | reverse complement strand
CTTATCTGGGTAGCACCGAGATAGAAAAGCGCTAAGATTATAAGGGTTAGAACGGTCAATCCAATCAGCCATCCGGCAGGAGCTCTCTTTGTGCTTGACCGATTGCTACTGCGCAGTTGCAAACCGGCAATTACCAGTATAACCGCTGCAATCACTGGCGCAAGCCAGAGAAACGCTACTCCCTGGCCACTATTTGAACTGTAACCAGATGATATACCAATACTGGCTACTTGCTCTCCCGTGACGGAAAATGGACCAATTGCCACAAACGGCAGAGCGAAAAAGGCGAGTATGGCTAGAGCGCCGCCGATTAACGCGATGATATAGCCGATCTTCTTGTTTTGTGTTGCCATGGACGACCCAACCTCTCTACTGGTAATGGTGTTTCTGCATTTAGGATAAGAGTACATACAAGCTCATGCTTTGTCAGGTGCTAAGTATATAGGTTTCCAGACATTCTGGCAAGTTGATTCAGCAATAATCGAACTATATAGCATTAAATGGCTAGTGCCAGTCCCATTACGAGCAGGGTTTGTTGTAAATCTAGCGCCATTGGTTATCAGTATTACTTTGAAGTCGAATGGATTTAACTGCTGAATATCCGGTAGTGGTTAAACGGAGAAGGATGTGGTAGAGTACCAGCAGCAGTAAGTTGAGAGATCGAGAATGTAATGTGGTGACAATTCCACTGTCCCGCCGACATTGCATCACGTGAACGAAAACACATCGAGCGACGATTTGAAGGATTTCAGAAGGAAGAGCAGGCCATGAGCGATGAGGGAGAACTGACTTTCCGGGCCGAATTGCGGGCCTGGCTGGCGGCAAATATTACTGATGAGTTCCGTGAAAAACGCACTATGACCTTCCAGGAGAAAGTGGATGTACGCCGGGCCTGGCAAAAGAAATTATTCGAGGCAGGCTGGATTGGGATCGGCTGGCCTCAAGAGTATGGGGGGCGCGGCGCTAGCCTGATGCAGGAAGCCATTTATAATGAAGAGATGGCTCACGCTCAGGCTCCTGCCACAGCAAATGTGATAGGTCTGAATATGGTTGGCCCCACCATCCTGACCGTTGGCACTCCTGAACAGAAAGCTCGTTACCTGCCCAAGGTCTTGAGCGCGGAGGAAATCTGGTGTCAGGGTTTTAGCGAACCGAACGCCGGTTCCGATGTGGCTTCCCTCCAGACGCGGGCGGTGCGAGAGGGTGATCATTTTGTGGTGAATGGGCAGAAAGTCTGGACCAGTTATGGATACGTGGCCGACTTCTGTATTTTGTTGGTGCGCACGGATTTTGAGGTGCCCAAGCACAAGGGTTTGAGCTATCTGATCGTGGATATGAAGTCGCCTGGAGTGAGCGCCAGGCCGCTCGTCCAGATGACGGGCGAGGCCGAATTTGCTGAGGTGTTCTTCGAAAACGTCAAAGTGCCGGTGGAGAACCTGGTCGGCGAACTGAATAAGGGCTGGATGGTAGCCATTACCACCCTGATGCACGAGCGGGGAAGTTTCTCGCTGAGCGTGATCGTTTTTCTCGAGCAGCGCTTGCAGGCGCTCATTGAACTGAGCCGCAGCAGTACCTTGAATGGAAAACCTGTAATCGAGGATTCGCAGGTGCGGCAGCGCCTTGCACGGCTGTATACCGATGTCAAGACTTTCAAGCTCAATACCATGCGCCAAATGTCTACTCTGAGCCGGGGCCATCTTCCGGGGCCGGAGGGTTCATTGCTTAAATTACAGTGGAGCGAGTTAAACCAGCGCCTGGTTGAACTGGCCTTTGAACTCGAAGGTCCTTTTTCCAGCCTGGCTCCTGACTCGCCGAACGCCCCCTTTGAAGGCCGCTGGCAGTATGAGTACATGCGTGCGCGAGGCAATACCATTGAAGCGGGCACCAGCGAGGTGCAGCGCAATATCGTAGCTGAGCGAGTGCTCGGTTTGCCGCATGTTTGAGGACGCAAGTCAGGGTAGTAACATGTCAGTATTCAGTGACATGAGCGAGTGCCCGGTTTGCCGTATGTTTGAGGACGCGATAAATCGCGTCCCTACAGGAATTGGGAGTAATGAGCAGGAAATCTGGGTCTTAGATGAACGATTGCATTTGAAAGAGGAGCAAGAAAGATGTATTTGGCTCTCAGCGACGAACAAAAGATGCTGGCACAAACAGTGCGCCAGTTCATAGAGAAGGAATTGCCCTCTTCTAAGGTGCGGCGGATTATGGCGACTGAAAGCGCTTTTGATGAGCAACTATGGCAGAAGATGGCCGAGCAGGGCTGGATGAGTTTGACTGTGCCGGTCGAATATGGTGGGTTAGCAGAGTCGTGGCTAAGCGTTGCAGTCTTGTTCGAGGAAGCAGGCCGGGGAATGCTGCCCGGCCCGTTCCTGGCTACGGTCGCGCTGGCGGCCCCATTACTGGCAAAGGCTGGGAGTGCTGAGCAGAAAGCACGCTGGCTGCCGTCGATTGCGGAGGGGCAGGGCAGGGCGAGCGTGGCTTACCTTGAGCCTGCCGCCAGCTACGAGCTTGATTCGATCAAGACGACCGCAAGCCAAGTGGGCAGCAAATACACGCTGAGTGGCACCAAAATGTTTGCTCTTGATGCCCACGTGTCTGATTTTATTATCGTGACGGCCAAAGAGGAAGGAAAGTTGGGCCTGTTCCTGGTGGAGAAGGGTGCCGGGGGTCTGGTGGTGGAAATCCTGGAGGGCATGGATTTGAGCCGGCGCCTGACGCGCATCACACTGAACAATACCCCGGCCGAGAAGATCGACGCCGGCAATGAGGCTGGTCAGATGCTGGAACAGGCCTTACATTGCGCCAGTTTCGCACTGAGCGCGGAAGGTGTAGGCGGGATGCAGTGGATTCTAGATACGGCTGTGGCGTATGCCAGGTCCCGTGAACAGTATGGGCGGGTGATCGGCAGTTTCCAGGGAGTGGCTCATCCGTTGGTAGACCGGGCTCTCGACCTGACCAGCGCTCGCTCGGCCGTCTACAATGCTGCTTACGCCCTGGACCACCAACCAGATGAAGTTGCCGAGGCAATGAGCATGGTAAAAGCGCACGTCAGCGATAGTTACCGGCAGGCCGGCTACACGGGGGTGCAGACTCTGGGCGGGATTGGCTTCACCTGGGAACATGATATGCAACTCTATTTCCGGCGTGCCAGTGGAACGTGGAGCCTCTTTGGTGACCCGAACTGGCACCGGGAACGCTTGTTACACTCCCTCAAGATATAGTAGGGACAAGGTGTGGAAGGGCGTGGGGAAGGGGCCTTGTGCTTGTCCTGTGGGTCTGCTCGATTTCCGGGGAGGACAAGCACAAGGCCCCTTCCCTGCCTCACAGCCGCCCCTTGTCCCTACTGAGAGATCGACGTTTTTATTTCATGCTGGAATTTGGTTGCTTTGGGAATAACCCCTCACTCCTCCTTGTTATCATTGGTGATTTAGCAATCTCGTATTAGGACTGCTAGACAAGCAGCAACTTTTGTGCTATATTTTAGCAATCAGTTGACGGGACTGCTAAAATGCAGTTACGATCTTGAACCTTTACCGAAAAGCATGGATTATCAAGGGAAAATCCTCTTCATTGAGTACTTTGCCCCCGTTACCGATGTAAGAAGTAAAAGTTCACCATCGTACTACTTAAATAGTGAGGAGCATACTCTTACATGAAATGTGAACGTTGTGAAAAGAATCCCGCCCGTGTGCGCATCGATGAGATTGACGCCAATGGCCAACGAGTGCATCATTACCTCTGCCAGTCTTGTGTTGAGGAGTTGATGGGCGCTGCAATGGGACAGATGGGCGGTCCTGAAGGTTCTGGTATGCCTGGTGGTGCTCCATTTGGTTTTGTTGGAAGTAATGGCAATACTCCTTTCGCGGGCGGCAAAAATACAGCTACCGCCGAGCGACAGGCTAAACATAGCAAAACGCCGACGTTAGATCAGTATGGACGCGACCTGACTGCCGAGGCAGCAGAAGGAAAATTAGACCCAACGGCAGGACGAGAGCGCGAACTGCGCCGCGTGATTACTGTACTGGGTCGTCGACAAAAGAATAACCCGGTGCTGATTGGTGAGCCGGGAGTAGGTAAAACCGCGATAGTCGAGGGACTGGCCCGCAGCATCCAGGAAGGCAAAGTTCCCGCGACGCTGCGCAACAAGCGCATTGTCACCTTGAATATTGGCGGCATGGTAGCCGGAGCGATGTTCCGGGGACAGTTTGAGCAGCGCATCAAGTCTATTCTTGAAGAACTGCGCGAGTCCGAAGATGTGATCGTCTTCATCGACGAGTTACATACGGTCGTGGGCGCGGGCGCGGCTGAGGGCGCAGTTGGCGCAGCAGACATGCTCAAACCTGCATTGGCGCGCGGCGAACTGCGTTGTATCGGTGCGACAACGCTGGATGAATACCGCAAACATATCGAGAAAGACGCCGCGTTGGAGCGCCGCTTCCAGCCGATAATGGTTGGAGAGCCAAGCCCTGAAGAGGCTATCGACATGCTGCGTATTGTGCGTGCCAACTATGAACTGCATCATGGTGTAGGCATCACCGACGAAGCAATCGATGCCGCGGTCAAGCTTTCTGATCGCTACATCAATGACCGCTTCCTGCCCGACAAGGCCATCGATGTGATGGACGAAGCGGGTTCGGCCCTGCGCTTAGAGGCGGTGGAGAAGGGTATTGTCAGCCCGTTGCTCATCTCTGACCTGGAAAAGGAACTTGCCGATATCCAGGCCAAGAAGGAGGCCGCCGCCAATTCCGAGGACTACGAGCGCGCGGCCAAGCTGCGGCAGCAAGAGCTTGTGACGCAGGAAAAACTGGATAAGGCGCGTGCCGACTCTGGCAGCGCGGTGACACTGCTTGTGACGCCAGAGTTGATCGCCAGGGTGGTTGAGAACTGGACAGGGGTACCTGTCAGCCAGATGTTGGAGAGCGAGCGTCAGAACTTGCTCAACCTGGAAGATGACTTGCGCAAGCGTGTTATCGGTCAGGATGAGGCTATCAGCGCGGTTGCGCGTGCCATTCGCCGCTCGCGCGCCGGTTTGAAAGACCCCAAGCGCCCGATTGGTTCTTTCCTCTTCCTCGGCCCCACAGGTGTAGGTAAGACGGAGCTGGCGAAGGCGCTGGCGGCTGAACTCTTCGGCGGCGAGGAGAACCTGATTCGCCTCGACATGTCGGAGTATATGGAGCCGCATACGGTCTCGCGACTGTTTGGTAGCCCTCCCGGTTATGTCGGCTACGACGAAGGTGGTCAGTTGACAGAACAAGTCCGTCGTCGTCCGTACAGCGTGATCCTGCTGGACGAGGTGGAGAAGGCACATCCAGAAGTCTTCAATGCCCTGTTGCAAATCATGGATGATGGCCGTTTGACCGATGGTCAGGGTCGCACGGTAGACTTCAAGAATACCGTCGTGATTATGACCAGTAACGCTGGCAGCATGGATCTCAAACGCGCGGTGCGTATCGGCTTCTTGCCAACCAAAGACGATGATGTCCGCGATGAGCAGCACGAGGCCATGCGTTCGAAGGCGATGGAAGGGCTGAAGCGCATGTTCCGGCCCGAGTTCATCAACCGCATTGACCAGATTGTGGTCTTCCACTCGCTGGGTAAGGCGGAACTCTACTCGATCGTTGATCTACTGCTGGCCCAGGTGCGTGCGCGCTTGAGCGAACACAACATCGAACTGGTGGTGAGCGATGAAGTGCGCGATCTCCTGCTGCGCGAAGGCTTCGACGAGGAATATGGCGCGCGTCCATTACGCCGCACCATCCAGACCTACCTCGATGATACGCTGGCAGACGCGCTGCTGACGGGTGATATCAAACTGGTAGGGTTGCTGTTGAGGCACAAGAAGTGAAGCAGGCGGCATAGTCAAGCAGTATAACAAAAGAGAGCGTGAGCAATCACGCTCTCTTTTTTAGTGTAAATAAGTGCCGAGAAACCAGCGAAGGGTATCTTCTTGGGGTGCGGTAGCTATGGCTCGCCCAATACGGCGGACTTCATCAGGATCGTTCTGTTTTAATAAAACCTGCTGTATAACTAGAAAGCTGAAATACTGATTGCCTTCTGGCTCGTTTGTATGCTATACTCCTCGGTATTGGGGAATAGCGGGTGAAACACCCAACAGTAAAGGTAGGGAGCTGTGTCCAAACCATCACGGTATGTACTCATCTGGATGCACGAGCGAGAGCACTATGAACTGCATATGCATGGGCAACTCCAACAGTGTTTCCAGAGAGGAGACGATGAAGCATTCTCTCACTGGTTGAACGAGCATACCGCTTTTGCTTTTTGGGGGCAAGCTGGCCAACTCTCGGTCCTCAAGGAAGCGAGACCTGGCGGGACCGGCTATTGGTATGCCTATCGGACACAGGAGCGACGCACCCGCAAACGCTATCTGGGACCATCGGCCAGGGTGACGTTCGCACGCCTGGAGCAGGAGGCTCAGGCGCTTTCCAGCTCACCCTCAATCCGCCGAGTAGCAGCGGGGCAAGCAGGGACAGGGATAGGAGCTTCCCCGCAGGTTGAGCAGCGCTCCCCGCTGCTCTCTTTGAGGCTCTCTCCTCCGCGTCTGCCAGGCTCGCTTGTGGAACGCTCTCGCTTGCTCGGCGAACTGGATGCGGCGTTCTCTCACCCCCTGACGCTGGTCTCGGCCGCTGCTGGAAGTGGGAAGACCACGCTGCTCTCCGCGTGGGTGGCAGCTTTGCATCAGATGCTCCCACGCGGGAGGACGAAGCAGGGCGCAGAGCGGAGGGGTGCCGGACCGGCTTGTGCCTGGCTCTCCCTTGACGAGCCAGACAATGATCCGATCCGCTTCTGGCTCTCGGTCATTGCCGCAGTGCAGACTTGTCTGCCCACCTTTGGCGAGGCGGCGCGAGAGATGCTTCATGCGCCACAGGCTCCGCCGCTCTCGACCATCCTGACCACGCTCCTCGATGAGATGGAGCAGGTGGATAGAGAGTTCATCCTCATCCTGGATGACTACCATGTGATCTCTGACCAGGCTATTCACGACTCCCTACTTGCGCTGCTCAATCATCCACCTGCTAATGTGCACCTGGTGCTCTCCACGCGCGCGAATCCTGAGCTTCCCCTCTCCCGGTTTCGTGTTCGCTCGCAGATGATCGAGGTCCGCGACCAGGATCTGCGCTTTACCCGGCAAGAGGCGTCCAGCTTTCTCGTAGAGGGGATGGGCCTGCCTCTCTCGGAAGAAGACGTAGCTACCCTGGCGGCGCGCACCGAGGGGTGGATCGCCGGTTTGCAACTGGCGGCGCTTTCCCTGCGCAAGCGGCAAGATCTCTCTGCCGCGGTTTCGGACTTTGGGGGCTCCCACCGGTATCTGTTGGACTATGTACAGCAGGACATTCTCGCGCACTTACCACGCACGCTCCAGGACTTTCTGCTCCAGACATCGATCTTAACCCGCATGAATGCGTCCTTATGCCAGGTGGTCACCGCAGTGCCGGATGAGCCCGCCTGCCAGCAGATGCTGGAGGAATTGGATCGAGCGAACCTCTTTGTGGTGCCGCTCGATGAGCAGCGACAGTGGTATCGCTTTCATGATCTCTTTCGCGAGGCCCTGCGCGCTCGTTTGTACGCCAGCCAGCTCGAACTGGTCCCGCTGTTGCACATCCGGGCTGCCAGTTTTTATGAGGCGGCGGGCGAGCTGCGGGAGGCGATTGCACACGCGCTCGCTGCGCCTGACTACCCCCTTGCCGCCTCCTTGATGGAGCTGGCTGCACCTGCCTTGTGGCTCAGCGGTGAAGCAAGGACCGTTCACATGTGGGTCTTCTCCCTGCCAGACCCTGTCCTGCGTGCGCACATACGCCTGGCTCTCGGTGCTGCTCTGCGCTTCGTGAACTCCGTCAATCTGGGCAACGAAACGCTGTATGCCAGCATGGCCGCCCAGGTGGAGCGCACCTTCACGCGTCTGGAAGAGATCCTGCGGAGCAAGCGAGAACTGGCACTCTCCGATGCCGAGGTCGCATTGATCGAGCGGCGCCTGCGCCTGTTGCGGGCCTTGATCGAGGCGAGGGCGATCCTTCAGTGTGGCGACACAGAGCGCTTGCGGCAGCTCGCGCAAGAGACAGAAGCGCTGCCCCAGGACGAGGAGGTAGGTTGGAACATTATCCCGCTTTTCCTCACCTTTCGGCTGATCGCGGTGCTCCAGGGTGAAGGATCGTCTCTGATCTCACGGCTGCTTGCGGCGAAGCAGCCGGTGGCGGAGGCAGGAGACTTCCTGGCGACGATTCGCGTGATGAGCTGGCTAGCTCTTGCCTATACCCAGTCCGCACAGTTGCACCAGGCGAAGCGTGAATGCCTGGAGGGACTTCGTCTGGCAGAACAAATTGGTGGGCGTACCTTTCAGGCAGGATATCTGTATTATCAGCTCTTCGAGGTTTCCTACGCCTGGAATCGGCTAGAGGAGGCAGCTGGCTGGCTGAAGAAGCTCACGCGTCTCGCGCAGGACTGGCAACAGGTGGAACTGCTGGTCAGGGGAGAGATCTGTTCAGGGCGGCTTGCGCTCGCACGAGGGGATCTGGAGACCGCACAACAAGCCCTGCAACAGCTCGAAACGCTGCTTGAGCAGGAGGGGTTTGCCTACCATGCTCCCTGGGTGAGCACGCTTCGCGTACAATGGTGGCTGGCTCGGGGAAATCTGGCGGAGGCGTCGGAGTGGGCAGCCCAGGCCATGTTTTCCATGGACGCCTGGGATCCTTTGCACAAAGGGGAAATGCTGATGCAGGTGCGTGTCTCTCTGGCCCAGCAAAAGTCAGCCCAGGCCATCGAGATGCTGGAACGTTGGAGCCACCACCTTGATCGGCCCGGGGATAGCGAAACCGCCATCCAGTTTCTGGCACTGCGGGTCGTGGCTCTGCATCAGGCAGGGAAGCGCGAGCAAGCGGCACATGTCGCAGCTCGTCTGCTCGCGCTGACGGAACCAGAGGGATACATCCGTGTGTATCTGGATGCTGGTCCACCGATGAAACATGTGCTCAAGGCGCTCCTGGTAGCCCTGCACGATGGCGAACCCGGTGCTCCAGCTCTCTCCATTTCCAGGCCCTCTGTGTTGCGCGTGCTGTCAGCCTTCGAGCAGGAGGAGGGTAGGTCCACACAGGGAAGAGATGCACCTCCTGCCAACATACAAAAGCCCCTATCACATACACCACAGAATGCCGTCCAAGGAGGGCCCATCGAGCCGCTGAGTCGGCAGGAGCAGCGAGTATTGCGGCTGCTCGTTGCCGGACGGACGTACGCCGAGATGGCCCAGGAATTGATTGTCTCCCCCAATACGGTCAAGACCCAGATCAGCAGTATTTATCGCAAGCTGGGCGTGAGCCGTCGCGCCGAAGCCATCGCGATGGCTTCGCGGCTGCACCTTCTCTAATTCGAGCAGCGCAAAGCGCCGGTAGAGTCTCTTGGGGGATTGGGTCGGCCGACAATTCCCCAATGGTGAGGCACCAATCACCCGTTCTATCATGCAGACAGGTGATGTTCGTTCCCCGCGTCCAGACTATACTTCCTCTATAGAGAACAGCACACAACTTGCAGATCACGAGGCCACTCATGTACGTGTCGATCCGCATCAAAGGGTATCTGGACCCGTTCTGGCAAGAGTATCTGGAGGGATTAGAGATCGTGCAGGAAGCAGATGGCACGACTCGACTTTCCGGCGTTCTCCAGGATCAGTCAGCACTCTATGGAGTGCTCAACATGATGAGTCGGTTGAACTTGTCGCTCCTCTCACTTGAAAGGAGCGAACGAGCACAGAAGGAGCTACCATGAAAACAGTCATTTCCAAAGACCGCACCCCCATCGCCTTCGATCGTTCAAAGGAAAGGTGTTCAATGAAAAATGGAGTTTTAACGCGCGATCTACCGAAGATCGAAGTCATAGGAGCACTCCTGGCAATGGTAGCGGCAGCGGCTACTCTCCTGCTGCTTGCCGGCTTGCACATCCTGAGCCCAGAATTTGATCCGTCCTTTCGCATGGTGAGTGAATATGCCCTGGGTCATTACGGCTGGGTGCTGTCGCTGATGTTCCTCGCCTGGGCGATTAGCTCATGGGTATTGGCGGTCGCGATCTGGTCACAGGTGAAAACCAGAGCCGGGAAAGTCGGCCTGTGGTTTCTGGTCATCGCGGGCCTTGGCGAGGCCATGGCTTCCGTCTTTGATGTCACTCATGACATTGGGCACAGTATCGCAGGGGTGCTTGGGATTGGCGGCTTTCCCATCGCGGCATTGTTGCTGAGTGTCAGCCTTGGCCGCCTGCACGCGTGGCGTGGCGCTAAAAAGCCGCTTCTCTGGATTGCTAACCTGAGTTGGATAAGCGTTGTCATGTTGGGGGCAACATTGGTTCTGATGACGGTTCAATTCGCCCAGGTAACTGGCGGCCACTTGCCTCAGCACGCACCGGCGCAACTCCCAGCAGGAGTGCTTGGATTAGATGGATGGGCCGACAGGCTGATCGTCCTCTCCAACTGCTTGTGGGTGTTTGTGGCTGCCTGGCTAGCTATGAAGTTGGCAGGCCGAAAGGAGATAAACAGATGACAGACAAAAAGCTCTTCACGACTATTGACGAATACATCACTACCTATCCGGCGGATATCCAAGCCATCCTTGAAAAAGTGAGGCAGGCAATACAAAAAGCGGCGCCTGAAGCCGCAGAGACAATGAGCTACGGGATACCTACCTTCAACCTCAATGGCAAACATTTAGTGTTCTTCGCTGGCTGGAAACATCATATCTCCTTGTATCCGATACCGGCAGGTGATGAAGCTTTCCAGCAAGAACTATCGCACTATAAAAGAGCAAAGGGGACAATACAGCTCCCATTAAATAAACCTATCCCATACGATTTCGTGGAGAAAATGGTCACCCTTCTAATGAGGGAAAACTCAGAAAAAGAGAGTTAAAGGAGATGCTATGAAGAAAGTACAGTCAGCCGATGGCACGACTATCGCGTTC
>VBFM01000514.1:0-2156 GCA_005882595.1 Chloroflexota bacterium | reverse complement strand
GGTACAAATAGACCTGCATTCTTCCGGGCAAATTCAGGCTGGTCTCAGGTTTATACAAGCAGGAGTAATCGATGGGACAACAGCAATCGTTTGTGATTATCGGCAATGGTATTACAGGGGTGACTGCTGCCGAAATACTACGCGCTGAAGACGCAGCCTGTTCGATCACCATCGTCGCGGATGATCCCTTTCCTGCCTACTATCGTCCCGCGCTCAAGGATTATCTTGGTGGTCGCCTGCCGGAAGAGAAGCTGTGGGTACGACCTGCGACATTTTACGAGGAGCAGCGCATCCGTTTTCTACCCGGGCGCATAGTCGGCATCAACGCCTCGCAGAGCTTTGCACAGCTTCAGAATGGCAAGCGTATCGGCTATGATTCACTGCTGCTCGCCAATGGCGCGCGCCCCCGTTCGCTCTCCTGCCCCGGCCTCAACCTGGGTGTGTCTACGCTGCGCACCGTCGCTGACTACCAGGAAATCCTGCGCCGCCTGGAGCATGTCAACCGCGTGGTGGTATGCGGCAGCGGCACACTGGCGCTGGAGAGCGCGGAAACCCTAAGGCATCGCGGCTACCAGGTGACGCATCTCTTACGGGGTAATACTCTCTGGTCCGAGGTGCTTGATCCGGTCGCCTCAGATATGGTGCTGCAGGAAGAACGCCGGGATGGCATTGATGTGCGCACCGGAGAAGAAATCAGCGAGATTGTCGGCAAAAATGGCCAGGTTTCTTCCGTCATTACGACCCGTGGAGAGCGCATACCATGTGAGTTGGCGTTGATTGCCATCGGCATCGAGCCATTGATTGACTTCATCCGCGCCAGCGGCATCGCCTGCGGGCGCGGCGTAAAAGTTGATCAGGGCATGCGAACCAGCGTCCCAAATATCTACGCGGCCGGCGACGTGATAGAAACCACCGATGAGTTTACGGGGCGCACACGTGTGTTGGGACAGTGGTTATACTATGCTCGGCCTGCTCAACCCGTCGCATCCATTTTACCCCCGTTCAACGGCAGGAACCAGCTCTGGCTATAGGAATTACTACAACGCTACCTTCTTATACGGGCTGGATTTTGTTTCTGTAGGGCTAACGACGCGCCCGCCTGCCGCGGGTTATCAGGAGGTCATCGCCGCACCACAGCCGCGCAACTACCGCAAAGCTATACTCAAAAACGGCGTGATTGTTGGCGCGCTCCTGCTGGGAAACCGCGAGCAGGCACTGGCCTTCAAACGCGCCATCGATCACCGCGTGAACCTGGCGCCGGTTGCCCACCGGCTGTTCGCCGATGACTTCTCACTGGATGCGTGGCTCGATCAACATCAAACGCCCGGTCCTGTTCTGAACATTCATACAACAGATAGAGCCGGGGGAAATAGTTCGGGAGCGATCGATACGCCGACGCTGACAGGTGAAGCATACGCAAGCGGTTTCATACCGAAAGATGTCGATGCCTTTCTGATCCCCGTGCCACATCCTAAAGTGCATATTGCAGCGATGGAGACACAATTAAACCAGGGTGGGGCGATTACGATAGGTCGGCAGGCAGGGGTCTCACTCATAATCGAGCATAGTTCGGTTTCGCGCCTCCACGCAGAGATTACGTGCGCTGATGGCGCGTACCTGCTGCGCGATAGAAGCAGTTCCAATGGCACGTTCGTCAATGATGCGCCCATCGAGGGCGAGAACGTCTACACTCTGCGCCATCATGACCACGTGCGTTTTGGCGATGCGCAATTCCGCTTCGAGCTTCGCCACCCGGCGTCGAACAACAGCCATGCTACACCCGCGCCATCGACTACCAGCTTTTTGCATGTCGAAGGTTCAGAACTGCATGCCAGCGTGTCACGTATCATCCCCGCAAACATCCTGCGCAACCTTCAAGATACACCGACGGTAGTCTTAGTTGGGCCAGATGCACCTCCTCGGGTGATCTCCCTCGAATCTGGACGGCGCTATACGCTGGGACGCGACAAAGCGAATGACATTATGCTAGATGATCCCTCCTCTTCACGCCAGCATGCCGAGCTATTCAGCGCCCCCGATGGTTTCTATGTGCGCGACCTGAACAGTCGCTACGGTGTGTTCTTGAACAAAGTGAAGATCAACAATCCCTATCATCTCTCACACGGGGATCGCATAGTCCTGGGCAATACGCTCCT
>VBFM01000151.1:0-8507 GCA_005882595.1 Chloroflexota bacterium | reverse complement strand
TCTCGTTTTCGCGGTAGTCGTTCTGATCTACATGTTCGCCGATCGCAATGTGCGCGCGGCATTTCGCACCTGATACAGCATAGTACGTCAACGAATAGACGCAGTAGCAGGATGATCTTTTGCGATCATCCTGCTACTTTTTTGATGTTGCCCTACTGCCATTATTGCTTCATGGGCGGCATTTCCTCTGGATACTCCGGCTGCGGCTGGCTGTAGTCCTGGGGCTGACCCGACGGCTGGTAATAAGGCGGCTGCGGCTGGTAGCCCTGTCCATAGGGCTGCTCTTGTCCGGCTGGCGGCTGATAGTAAGGCGTCTGGTTATAGGGTTGTTGTGGCGGCTGGTAGTAGGGTGTCTGTTGCTGCCGCTGCGAGTTGAAGCGCTGCTGCCACTGGTTACCCGAATTCTTCATCGAATTCCATGCGGACCCGGCGCTGCCCAGGGTAATCGCCCGGAATATAAAGAAGACCAGTGCGACGAGAAGCAGGATGCCGAGTAAATTGAACACTATATGGAACACGAAGAAGGACAGCCAGAGTCCAAATGGGAAGATCAGCGGAAACACTATTGGGACGATATGAGGGAAAAATCGTATTCCCCTCCGGTATGGTCGATATCTATTCCACATGCTTGCAAGCTCCTTTGTCACTATGTGGCGATGCGCTGCACGCTCTCGTGCATTTTATGTGTTTTCGTTTAACACTTCATGAAAACATCATTCTATAAATTATACGCACGAGATGGTTGGGAGTTGTACAAGACGATGGGAGACCCACAAGTCCCATTGCATTGTCCGCTCTGACACAGAATGATATAATCCTTTCGATAGAGAACCTCATAGTATAGCAGAGCAAGAAGAGGCGAATGGACACATGGGCAAGAAACTTGCGATACTGCTCGTTACATTAACGGCGCTGGTTGGCATCTCTGGATTCTATGTGGCAGGTGGTCTCCAGGCCTACTCGCGTTATCAACAGAGTTTCAGCCAGGAGCATTGCGGGGGCCAATCGCCTGTCCACATTTGTGTGCAAGCTCCGCAGGAGATCTTCAGCGCGTACTATCCATTCTATCTTGCGACACATACCACCCAGTTTACCATCACTTACAGCAGCAGCAGCACGATTACGCTCATTATAAGTGTGCAGGTGGCCGGATTTACCCAGGTTGAGACGCATACCGTGACAGCGACCAGCTCCTTACAGTCAAGCAGTTTTACACCTACATTGCTTGACAAGGCGCTGCGAAATTTGACGGCTGATGTTACGAGATCGCTCAGCGTGCGTGTAACAGATGCCCGCGGCAATCGCTATTATATCAATGATAGCCCACTACTGCTGCATTCACGTGAGTTGATGCAATGGCTAGCCGCGAACCGGCTCAAGATCGCGGCGTGGATCACGCCTGATGATCCCACAGTGAAGGCGTTGGTGGCAAATGCCACCATCCATTTAGCGCAAGAGCCAATGCCCGCACCAAACGCCATGATTGGCTATGCAAACCATGCCAGTTCCAGGGCGGTTCGCGACCAGGTCGACGCGATATATGATACCTTGCGCCTGGATTACCATATGATCTATACTCAGGCAAGAGTTCCCTATGCTGGTCCTGGCGATACAAGCGCTTCTTTAGAATATATCAAGCTCCCGGCGGATGTGTTACAGGAGCATAGCGGGATGTGCATCGAACTGACAGCTCTGCTGGCAGCAGCTGTCGAGCATATTGGTTTGCATGCCGAAATAGTGATCATTCCTGGCCATGCCTTCCTCGGTGTTGCCATGACGCCAGATAACACGCAATTTCAGTACTGGGATGCCGTCCAGGTCAATAACAGCGTCGCGGGAGATTCGGCCAATATCGCAGCCAACCTGGAATACACCCAGAATGCCCATCAAATTGTCGATACGATAGTGATTGGCGAGGCTCGCCTGGCGGGCGTTGATCCCATGGTGTAATTGAAAATTCATCTAATCGCAGATAGCAACGAAGAGAGGAATACGACGACGAGCGCTCTAGATTTTCCGAACTGGTTTACCTCTGGCTGGTATAGCGGGCTGGCATGCTGCATGCTCGCCATCACAGCCAACGCGCTCTTCACGGCGTGGCGCAAGCATGGCACAACCCGGCAGCTTGCCCTGGCTATTGTAAGCTGCGTCTGCTCGGCCCTGCTTTTACTCCCTGCTCTTCTCTGGTATAACCTGCGTTTGAGCCAGGCGCAAGGCAGCATCGGTGTCCTGGAAGTCGCTTGCGCGCTGCTCTATGTGGCGCTTTGTGGCTGTGTTGCGCCGCTGGGCGTAACTACAGCCTATTGTCTCCTGACGCAGCCGCGCGATTCGAATACCTGGGCGCGCATCCCACGACACCGCACGAAACGCACCACGAAGGGCAACGCGACTATTGCAGGTTCCGTGAGACTACCACATCGCCAGCCAGGGGTTCCCGCGCCCTTTGTCTATAACGAAGATACGCCCTGGGGCTGGCTCGAATATCGCTCTGGACGATTCCAGGGTCAGAAGCTGGCCTTGAAACGCGCCCTTATCAGCATCGGGCGGGAAGAAGATAACGAAATCTGGCTGGACGATGATACCTCTTCACGCTATCACGCGGAACTGGCATGGCAAGATGGGCAGGCGTACATTACCGATTGCGATAGCTTGAATGGTGTCCTGTTGAATGGTCGACGCATTCGTGGCACACTTCCCATCAAGAGCGACGATTTGCTGGAAATCGGTTCTCATCGTTTTCTTTTTGAACTTGTGCAGGCTCCTCTGGCTCTGTACGAGCGAGATGACCCATTGCTACACCGAGCCACTAGCGTGCTCGAACCGGCAGAACGGATGTCCACCTATAGAAAGCCAGCCAGCGCCGGGGCTTTCCCGACAAGACCATTGGACGAGAAACCATTCTCTGACGAGGACAGCTTCAAATTCCCCAGCATGTTCCCACAGAAACCGCCATCGACGTTCAGCGAAGCAGATCCACGCTCCGATGGCATGCCGGTATGGATGCGGGCCATCAAACCTGATCCGGTGACGCCGCCTCCTCTTCCTCCACTAGCAGCGCCTGCCGTACCATCCAGTGTTTCGAGTAGCCTGTGCATCATCCGTAATGGAGTTATGGCGGGAAGAAATTTCCTTCTTGACCGGGCGGTGTTCACTGTTGGGCGCTCGGCTGATTGCGATATGATGCTTGATGATGCCTCACTTGCCATCGAACACGCGCAGTTTTCGCATCAGGCCAATGGTGATTATGTCTATGGTCCCGGTGTCCTGGTCAACGATGTGCCGCTTCAGGTGCCACAGCTTTTGCAAAAAGGTGATATCATCGGTCTGGGTGAGCTTCTACTTGAATATACGATTGTGCAAGAGGCACACACAGCCCCGATGCCACAGCCTTCTATGCCGTCCCTCTCGCGCCCGATCAGCGGCCCGGTACCGTTACGGCTGCCAAGTAAGCCCAAATGAGGGCCTTGAGCTTGTCCTCCACTGGGATATGCGAAAAGCCGGAGAGGACAAGCACAAGGCCCCTTCCCTGCCCTACTCTTCCCCTTGTCCCTACAGACTTTGGCGGAAACGTATCTCACCATTCGATGGTGGCGAGGGCGCGCATCGATAAGATAGGCCTGCCGTGTCCTGGATAGAGGTAATAGACTTTCAGGCTCTGGAGCGTTTGCAATGTTTGCTGCAACTGGATGCGGTTCGTACCGCCGCGCACCAGGATGGTTCCACCTTCAATCGTAATCAACGTATCCCCGCAGAGTAGTTCATAGCTAAAGGGATTGTAGAGGCACAGGCTTTCGGGAGTAAGACCAGGGCTGGCAATCACGCGCCAGTCGAGGTGATTGGGGAGTCCTTCGACATCATCCAACCAGATATCTACCAGTTGTGCCTGGCGTTCATAGTACGGCTCGAAGAGATCGAGGTGGTGAACTACTCCTGGCAGGCGCACCTGGCTAAACATGCGTCCAACAAACTGCGAGACGCTGGTTCCACCAGCAGCGCTTCGTCCTTCTCCTGCCCAAGATTGTGACCACCGTTTTGCGGCGATAGAAACGGCGACCGGCGCGTGTGAAGCCCGGCGTAGTTCCTCGACCCCGGCGCAATGTTCAGGATGCAGGTGCGTTAAAATAATCAGATCGATATCTTCAGGGTGACGATGCAGGAACCGCTGCATGTAGGCAAGCAGCAACTGTACATTGAGGACCGAGCCGGGGTCCACGACGATGAAGCGTTCGTCCTGGATAAGATAGGTGTTCGCCATCGAAAATCTATCAGTAATAGTGTGCACATGACGCGGCTGCTGGGCCACCGGTTGTAATGGCTGCTTGCTTTCAATAACGGTGTCCAACTGAGTCCTCCTACCAGGATACTGTTTAGGCCCTTTAAGGTATCCTATCATTTTGGGAAAGAAGCGCACAAGTTGAAATTTTGGTCTTTCAAGTTATTTTTTTTTCTAATTCTATATGTTACAATGAGAAGGTGGTTTAGCAAAAGGTAAGTAATATCTCAGGCCCTGGTTTCGCTCCGTCACCCGGAATCTAGGTAAAGCTGCCTGGCAGGAAGTAGAGTAACTTCCCTGACCACCTGGAGACCCGGCGTGCACGCGCTGTTTAGCGTACTCGTTATCTCCTGACACGCGATCTGACAAAGGCCAAACAACTATTGAGGCGGAGCGAAAACAAGAAGGGAAAAACCTACCCATGATGTCCAATGAGGGATACAATGACCGTATCCTCACCTGCCGCGATTGCGGACAGGATTTCACTTTTAGCGCGGGCGAACAGGAATTTTACGCCAGCCGCAGCCTGACCAATGACCCCTCCCGTTGCCCAGCCTGCCGCGCTGCGCGTCGCAGTGGTGGTGGTCAGTCGTCAGCGCCTCGCTCTCGCAATACCAGCGGTGAATATTACGAGACCATCTGCGCCGATTGTGGACGTACTACCTCGGTTCCGTTCATTCCACGCGAAGACCGCCCGGTCTATTGCAGCGACTGCTTCCAGTCTCATCGTCCTGCGCGCTCTGGGCGCCGCGATGACTCACGCAGTTATAGCAGCAGCAGCTATGGCAATAGTGGCAGCAATGGCGGACGCGGCGGACGTGATCGCCGCGATACCCGCGAGCGCCGTGATCGCTGGTAAGACACACAGTATCCGGTGAACAAGGCCCCCATCCGCTAGAATGTCTGGATGGGGGCCTTGTTTGTAACGAGCAGCTTCATTCCGCAGTTCTCACTGAAGGTGAGCTATATCACCTCATTACTGTGCTGTAGAGCATAGTCCAGTCCTAAAAAACAGAGGTATTATCGTATATCAGACAAGTCGACTTTGTGAAGTTTCACAACTCGTCTTGTCTCGTGAGATATAGAGATAGATTTGAGTCTACAAATCCATTTGAGATGTTTGGAGGAATCTATGCAAAAAATTCCGTCACGTCGTATTCAAGGGATGCTCGTGGGTGCTGCCGTTCTGGTTACGATGATTTTGTTCACGGCGTGTTCGGGCGTTGGTAGTACTACTACACAATCTACGCCTACAACAGGTACCACGGGTACTACTGCCACCACCACGACCACCTCTTCAAGCCCGTCACCAACCGCTACGCAACCGGCAGGCCCTACTGCCACAGCTGTTCCATTTAAACCGGGTGGCATCTCATTCATCGGCCCTGTGAAGATGATCAATAGCACCAGCCTGGTCATGACTGCGCCGAATGGGCAGACATATACGCTGGCGATCGCTGCTACAACTGATCGCTCAGCCTATAACGGGGGTCTCCCGACTGTAGGAAGTTCCGTCGATATGGATGCAATAGTTAACCCTAATGGGAGTTTTACTGCAACGATCTTGAAGCCTGCTGTGGCAGGTGACCCGGATTTGAATGTGATCGCTTATACAGGCACCACGACGAGCGCCGTTGGAGCTGATCGCATGATCCACTTCACGGTCGGTACCAAGGCCTACACCTACACCATTCCTCCCACGGCGGACTTGACCGACTTCGGCGGGAATGCGCAGGCTATCGGGATCAATATATTGGTCAAGGTCAAAGTAGTCTATCCTGCTAACACGGTAAAAAGTGTTGGTATGGGCTGATAGATAGCGAAAGGGAGGGGTGCAATGGGTTGTGCTCCTCTTGCTTTCGGTGTATTGGATAGAGCGTGGTATATACTACTGGGAAGAATATTTGCTTCGCCGGGAGGTCTACATCCATGTCACAGGGCAACGCAGAGCAATGGCCACATTATGTCTATATCGTGCCGCAAATCTATACCAGGGCCAGATTGCGCCTGATAGGTCTGGGTACCTATACTCCTTCGGGTACGATCACCAACGAATTTTTCGCGTATATTTCTACTCGCCTGGGTGATCCACGCAGCGCCGACGACCTGGAGCGTGTTACGGGCCTGAGTACGCGCCACGTGCGCGCCAGCACCATGGATCTGTGCCGCAGGATGGCGGGAGCAGATGCCCCTGGCCTCATCGATGGACCCGAGGCGAAAGACGAGACGCTGGTTGACATGGCTGTGATTGCCGCGCAGCGCGCCCTTGCCAGCGCTGGCCGCGATGTCTCGGAAATTGACACCATCATTGGAGCCTCCTCGTCCGATAACGATGCCTTTCCCACCGTTGCCGGCCAGGTGCAGATGCGCCTGGGACTGGGACCCATCCGCGCTACCATGCTCAAAGGGGCGTGCGCCTGCCAAACCGAGGCTTTCCAGTCCTGCGCGGAGATATTAAGCGCGAGTTCCGCGAAACTGGTGCTGATGGTCATGCTGGACTGGAAAACCAGTTCGCTCTTTGGAGAGGGCGCGTCGGCCTACCTGCTGGAACGTGGAGAAGAGGACACGTATGTCATCAACGGCTCCGATGCCAACCAGGGGCCTTCGCTCTATTATCAAACACCTTTGCGTAAAGATGTGCTCGAGATGGCTGAAGTTGATCTGAAAATGCGGCAACTATACGAGGCAGGCAGAGGTGTGGAATTGAACAAAATACTCTCGCAGTACCTTGTTGGCTATACGAAGATGAATGGCAAAGAGGTCTTCCGCGAGGCTCCCAGGGCAATGGCCGAATCGGTCGATGTACTGTGTCGCCATGCCGGGCTGGCTTACGATGAACTCACACATATCGTGCCCCACCAGGCCAACTCACGCATTACGCGCCGCCTGGGTGAACTGCTGATCAACGACTACGGCTGGCCCTCTTCGACGATGGACAAACTGGTCGATAACTTCCGCTATTACGGCAATCTCTCAAACGCCAGTATCGCGTTGGCCCTGGTCGAACTCCTGCGCAAGGGCCGCCTGAAAGATGGGCAATGGATGGCCCTCCCCGCGGTCGGCGGCGGCATGAACTACGGCTGCTGGCTGCTGCGCTATCATGATTTGAAGCACCTGGACACTGTGTTAGACCCGCAATAAATTGTGTCGTGTGTAGGGACAAAGTGTGGAGATGTGGATGGGAGGGGGCCTTGTGCTTGTCCTATTCGCCTTTTCGCGTTTCCAAGAGGAGGACAAGCACAAGGCCCCCACGTCCGCCCTACACCACCCCTTGTCCCTACGCAAGCTCCCGTTCATACGTATAAAAAACCGAGCCATCTGCTTCGTATTCGGCCCCGACGAAGGCGTCTCGTACCATTATGAGGTCGGGGATGCTGGCCCGTACTTTTTCCAGGCCCAATGCGGGGAGCATGGCACGCAGGGCGTAGGCGATGAGGCTGATTGATTCGGTGGTGCCATCGATATAGCCTACAAACAGGTGCTTTTCTCCTTGCCTCTCGCGTGGTTCGACCATTGCCAGCCCATCCAGGCGATCCCAACGCCGTAAGATGTATATTTGCTGCGCCGCCACCTTCTTTGCGATCAACTCGCCGGTGATGGAATAGGCGGTAAAGCCCTGATTGTAGAGGCCACCAACCGCCGGGAAGATGTTAGATACGTTGAGATAATCGATAATGTCTTCGATGTCGGCTGAGGAGGCCAGCGTGGGCTTATCCATGCCGTATTGGCGCTTTGAGGGGGTCGTAACTGGCTCAGCGTGGAATGGGGCGAATGCGCTCACCCGGCGCATAAAGCTGCGTTCGATCAGGCGGATGGCGGCGGTATTGGTGGATTCGGTTATTAAGCGCGCGGTGAGCGCGTTCCTGCGCAGCGCCTCGGTGATCTGCGCCTCGAAGAGCGCGCTCGCTATGCCATGTTGACGAAAGGCGGGATCGACGCGCATGCCCTCTAACCATGCTTCTGTGGCATTGAGCATGCGTATATTGGCTACCCCCACCGGTCGACCATCCATGGTGGCGACGAATAAAGCGGATTGTGGATCATGCAGCCATTCATCCCAGACATATTCAATATAGTCTCCCCATTCCCATGTCTGGCTGCAAAAAGCCAGCACTGCCTCGCGATCCTCTTCGCGCGCTCGACGAACTTCGAGTTGCGGCATTCGGTATCTCCTTATAGCTCTCAAGGGCGACCGCAAAGGTCCCTTCTCATCCGCTCCACCACTCCCGCCCTT
>VBFM01000150.1:0-10236 GCA_005882595.1 Chloroflexota bacterium | reverse complement strand
GCCAGGAACTTTCTGCTGTCGTAACTGCCGCGCAGAACTATGCGCTCCCAGCTCCTGGCAAACCCCACGTACTCCAGCTTGTGCTCGTACTGGTCAGACCAGAAGCTGTAGATATACTCGTACGCCTGCAAGGTGCCGAGCACGGCGCGGGCCACCGCACGGCCTTGCTTTTCGGCGTTGTTGAAATGCTCCACCCGCACCCTGCCGAAGACCGGGTGCAGCAGGTTGGCCACATCCCCTGCGGCGAAGACATCGGGCACGTTCGTCTGGCAACGCTCATTCACGAGGATCCCGTTGTCCAGGGCAATCGCACTGCCAGCAAGCATGTCGGTGGCCGGCACGATCCCGATACCGGCGACGACCAGGTCGCACGCCAGCCGTGCTCCCTTCGCCGTCAACACGCGCTCCACTCGGGTGCCACCCTCGAAGCCGATCACCTGGTCGTTCGTCACGAGATGGACCCCATGCTCGCGGTGAATCGCTGCGAGCACGGCGGCGACCTCGTTGCCGAGCACCGTGGCGAGCGGCGCCGCTCCAGGGAGTACAGCGGTGACCTCGAGGCCCATCTGGCGCAGCGAGGCGGCCACCTCAGAGCCGATGAAGCTCATGCCGACAACCACGGCGCGCGCACTAGGCCGGGCGACCTGACGGATTGCATCACACTGCGCGAGCGTGCGCAGCTGATAGATACCCGGCAGGCTCGCTCCGGGTACCGCAAGGTTCCGGTTTCTGCCGCCGGTGCAGAGCACCAGCTTGTCGTAGTCCACCGTCTCTCCACTGGCGAGTCGCAGCTGCTTGAGGGCGGTATCCACCTGCCGCACGGTGGACCCGGTGCGCAGCTCAACGTCGTGCTCGCCATACCAGTCGGCGGGCTTGACGTACCAGGCAGTGAGGTCTTCCTCACCCCGTAGGTACGTTTTGGACAGCGGCGGACGGCCGAAAGGGATGCTCGGCTCCGCGCCCAGGAGCACGATGCGGCCCCGCCATCCCTCTTCTCGGAGGGTCACGGCCGCATTGCCGCTGGCGAGCCCGGCACCGACAATGACCACGACCTGCTCTCCTGTTGCCTTAGCATTCATCGTAAAGCATCCTCACGATCTCTCCTCGCAAAACAGACATCTGAAACGAAAAGATTTGGGTTCAGCGAAGGATCCTGGTCCTATCTCTTTTTCGAAGAAGGGCTATGCCTCCGCGCTGATCTGAAGGACACGCACGCCCCGCATATCCAGGAAGTAGCGTCCCTTCACATGCGCCACGCGGATGAGCTCGGTATCGCAGACGGGGCAGCGGACGATCGTCCCCATGCCATGCATATAGGCGGCGGTCGCACCAAGCGCATTGGTGGTGCCGCAGCCCGCGCAGGTGGCCTGGACAAGCGTCATTTCAAAGGGAAAGATCGCTTGCAGGGTGCCTGCGGCAGCGTTGCCATCCAGTTTATTCTCCATCATGCTTCTCCTGTTGGTCCGAATCGTTCGGTCTTGATGCGTGCTGGTTCGTGTCCCAGTGTGACGAGACTGGCTGCGGCCGTTTCTACGAATGGGGTGGGACCGCAGATGTACATCAGGGGGTGTTGATCCGACGGCCAAGCCACCTCACGCAGCATGTCCGTATCGATGCGGCGATGATAGTCCGTCCATCCGGGCGGTTGTACACGCGTCAAGGTGTGCACGACCTCCAGCATCTGGTCTGCCTCGTCCAGGCGCTCGAGTTCGTCGCGGTAGATGATGTCCGCGTAAGAGCGCGAGGAGTAGAGCAAACGGGTCGCAACGGTGCTGCCCACGGCGGCCCGATGGCGCAGCATGGCCATCAAGGGCACAATGCCTGATCCCCCGGCGACCAGCAAGAGAGGACCACCCATGGACGCCTCCCAGACGAAGTAGCCGCCGATGGGGCCGCGCAGTTCCAGCTTGTCGCCGACGCGGAGTTCATCGGTGAGGTAGGGGGAGACTTCCCCGTCATCGAGTCGTTCGACAGTGAGTGTCACACGTGGTTGCTCCTCCGGTGGCGAGGCGATCGAATAGCTGCGCTCGGCCTGGTAGCCGTCTTCGGCAGTCAGGCGCACATCCACGTGCTGACCTGCTCGATGCCCCATCCAGGTGGGGAGGGCGAGGGTGATGCTCTGGGCCCGAGCCGTTTCTTGCTCTGTGGCCACCACTTCACCACGTTGCCACGTTAGTCGCCCTGGTAGCGTTCTTCTTTCCATGGGTCTCCATAATTGTGGTAACCAAGTGACTCCCAGAAGCCTGGTTCATCATGATCGACCAGGCGCAGACCCCGCACCCACTTGGCGCTCTTCCAGAAGTAGAGGTGAGGCACCAGTAAGCGTGCCGGGCCACCGTGTTCGGGCGCCAGTGGCTGACCTTCGTAGCTGAAGGCTACCCACGCTTTCCCCCCCAGCACATCGGCCAGTGGCAGATTGGTGGTATAGCCACCATCGCTGAACGCGATGACATATCTAGCGACGTTGGGGTCATACTCTACCTGTTGCAGCAAGGTCTCGACGGAAACGCCTTCCCAACACAACTGATATCGACGGTGGGCGTCTCATGGGGAAAGGCCAGCAATTCCTGCCAGGTCCAGCGCTTTGGCTCTTTCACGTTGCCTACAATCGAGAAATCCCACCGTTCCAGGGGAGTGTGCGGGGTCGGACCCGCCGAAAGCACCGGGAACCCGCGCTCAAGATACTGTCCAGGCGGAAGCCGCCCGGCAACGTCACTCTTCTGACGACGGCCTCGGAAGGCCCGCGAGATGAATCCCTCGCTCATATTCTCACCTCCTGATCTCTTTTCGCTTTGCTCCTGCTGTTCTTTATTCTATCATGTACTGACTGATCTAACCAACCAGGGCCGGTTCAGACACCTCTTATTCGAATGGTTTGCCCCATCGTTCATTATAGGCAACCTCGCCCAGAGGTTTGCGTTTCTTCTGACCCTTCCCGACGGCCTCAACCGGGTAGCCGAACGGTAGGATCGCGAGTACCGAGACCTCCTCGGGAATGCCCAAAAGGCGGTTGACCTCCGGCAAGCCGTTGAAGCCAACCCAGTTTGAGCCAACGCCTTGCGACCATGCTGCCAGAATCATGTCCTGGATAGCGCGGCTGCCATCGGAGATAGCAAGGGGGCTGCTATCCATAGCCACAACAATCGCCAGCGGTGCCTGCGCGATATAAGGCCCCGTGGATGCGAGCTGACCAAGCCGGCTCAATGTCTCCTTGTCCCGTACGACGATGAAGTGCCAGGGTTGTCTATTCCCAGCACTGGCGGTCAGACGGCCTGCTTCGACAATTTGCCGGACGATAGGTTCAGGAACCGGTGTATCTTTGAAGTGGCGCACTGCCAGGACCGTACGAATCGCATCAAATGTTTCCATGAAAACTACTTCCTTTCTTCTTTATGGCTCTGAATGGGAAAGCCACCTTTATGACACTATCGTATTTCATGCTGTCCCAAAGGTCAACTCCAATTCCGCAGCGCAAAAGGCCTCGCTGCACGCCCTGGGAGCGTTCGAGGAAACGAGCGTTGGCGGGTAAATGACTACTTCTCTGCAAGTGAACTGGCATTCATAGATCCTGTCAATGCCAGGGCAATCGCGCCATAGAGTGACGCATCTTGCAAGAATCTCGCGGGGACAATTTCTGGTGGAAAGGGAACCGCGTATTCCAGGCGAAATGTGAGTGCATGTAAAATCACATCACCTGAACTCATCAGTCCTCCGCCCACGGCTATGCGTGCCGGGTCGATCAAGATAGCGAGGTTGGCGACGTGGGTCGCCAATTCGGCGAGCGTTTCATCCACAAGGAAGCGGGCACGAATGTCTGGATGCGCAAACAGTTCGGCAGTGCTGAGCGGCTCGCCTAGAAGGAGGCTGGCGCGTTCCCCTATGAAGCGCCCACCGATAGCCTCCTCCAGAGGCGCTCGTCCATTTGCAGCGCCTGAGGTATCCAGAACGCTGCGCAAATTATAGCCAATTTCACCTGAAGCTCCATGTGCTCCAGTGACGACTCGCCCTCCCATCACGATCGCCGCGGCAATGCCTGTCCCAAGGCTCAGGAAGACCGCCGGGTCTGCCCCCTTGAGCGCTCCCCAAAGCACCTCTGCCATCGCCGCGGCTTTCACATCGTTTGCTGCCACCACCGTTGGAACGTGGAGGCTGGCACGCATCGTTTCACGCAATGAGACCTGTTCCCAGCCTGGAATATTGGGCGACAGGAGTACTCCATCGTCGTGAACGACGCCCGGAGTTGAAACTCCGACCGCGACACATTGCCCTCCCACTTCTTCCATGGTTCGCTCAATCAGCGCCTGCGCGGTGCCTGTCGTTCTCTCAAGGAGTTGTTGAGCGCCCTGAGAAGCATGGGTGTCGAGCCGCGCTTGCTTCAGAATGCTGCCCTCCATATCAGCGGTTGCTACTGCAACCTTTGTGCCACCGAAATCAATGGCAAGCACAAAGTTGTGGGCGCGTATAGTGGACGAGTCGTCATCCATGTAGTTATCCCTCGTCTTCGCCGCGCTCAGGCTGTCGCCTCTGCCTCGACAGGATTCTCCACGTACTCCTCCTTAATCTCCTTGGGACCAAAGGGCCAGGTATGTTCAACGAAACGTGCCCAGAAGAGGTAGGCAATGATGCCGAGCACCGCCCACCCGATGGCGAGTATCATCGGATTCGTCCAGATCGGCAGGATGAACTGGGTCCCATTCTGCGATACACTCAGGCCCGATGCCACAAAGACATAGACCCAACCAACCAGCGCGATGATGCTGAAAAGTGGGTAGAGCCACATGCGATAGGGACGATTCAGGTTAGGTTGCCTGCGGCGTAAGACCGTCAGCGCAGCCACCTGTCCCAGGGACTGCACAATCACAATCACAGCGGCGAGCATAGCAATGATTGTTGCGAGAGGGAAAATGGAAGCAATAGCGGTAATCACACACATGACGATTAACGCCACGTGTGGGAAGTGATAGCGTGGATGTAACTTGCCAAATTGCCGCAGGAAGACGCCATCACGAGCTGCATTAAATGGTACGCGCGAGCCGCCAAGGAGTCCCGCAAAGACCGAGGCAAAGGCCGTGATGAGAATGAGGACCGTCACCACACTTGAAATGCCTCTCCCCCAGACCGTCTCCAGGGCCAGAGAAGCAACGGAGCTTGACTTCGCAACATCTTGCCAGGGAACGACGCCCATGACGCCAATATTGAGAGCCAGGTAAAGGAGCATCATGCCCAGGATAGAGATGATAATAGACCAGGGAATGACGCGACCAGGATTGCGGATCTCGGCTCCCATATAGGCGGTCGTGTTATAGCCCAGGTAATCATAGATACCGATGAGTAAGCCAGCACCCAGCCCGGCAAAAAAGTGATTGTCCAGGGTGAAGGCATTGGATGGATAGGTGAAAGCCAGGGACGGGTTAAAATGGGTGAACGATGCGACAATCACTGTGCCGATGGAGATCAGCATAATCACAAACAAGATGTTGGTGAGGACACCGATCGATTCGATGCGGCGGTAGAGAGCGAAGAGCACGAGGCCAACCAGCGCGAATGAGACGAGGTCGATTTGCCACTGACTCATATTGGGCCAGAGATAGCCGAGGTATAAGACCAATCCATTGATGCCGGTGGACATGATAAGGGGAATGAAGAGCACCGCCGTCCAGGTAAAGATGAACGGCATTAAGCGCCCGGTACGGTACTGGAAGGCTTCACGGAGGTAGATGTAAGTGCCTCCGGCTCCTGGCATAGCCCCGCCAAGTTCGGCCCAGATCAAGCCATCGGCCAGGGCCAATATCGCTCCAGCGATCCAGCCGAGGATGGCCTGCGGACCACCAAAGGCCGCGACCATGAGAGGAATGGTGATGAACGGACCGATGCCGCACATCTGGGTCATGTTGATTGCTATCGCTGTTGGCAATCTAACACTTCGTATAAAACCTTTGTTCGCTTGTTCCGCTGCTCCACTTTGAGCTTCCCTGTTGACGCTTGAAGAACTCACGGCATACCTCCTTGTTTTGTACTTATTTGAAGAGGCCAGGAGAACGAATATGGTCGCGTACGAACACTATCTTAGAGTTAGTATAGTTTCCTAACTTCGTTTTGTCAATAGTTTTTACCGATATTTTACAGGGTTTGTGAATGATTGCCAGGGATATGATTGGACTTCCAGGGCGACCGCGAGGGTCGCCCCTACAATATACGTTTCCATGTAAAACAGGCGACTGGGTATTGTACGGGCGACCCTCGCGGTCGCCCTGGAAATCATTCACAGACTTTGCGGCCTTTTACAAGTTGGTTAAGATCGTTTACAATAAAGCAGAGCATCCGTCACTTTAAAGGAGTCACTGAATGTCAACGACCGATAGCTATCTGGCCCACGAATATTCGCCGGGAACTCCATCGTTGTTGCGAGCTATCAACGAGCGAACGCTGTTGGAGTACTTACGCAGTCATCAACCGACGTCACGTGCCCAGCTTGCGCGTGCAACCGGTCTTTCCAAGCCAACCGTATCGCAAGCGCTCGCCAATCTTGAGAATGCAGGTCTTGTGCGGGCCGTCGGGCAGTCGATAGCGAGCAAGGGAGGGCGTATAGCTATCCTGTATGAGCCGAATCCAGATGCCGGGTATGTGGTTGGCGTCGATGTCGGTCGTGGCTGGGTACGTGCCGCGGTAGCGAACCTGGCCTGTCAAATCATTGCACGCGATGATACACCTAATGATGCCCAGAACGCGTCCGAGCTTGTGGCGTTGATCAGCCGACTGGCTCGGAATGTTGTCGCGGAGGCAGGCCTTTCCTGGTCACAAGTAGTACACGCGGTCATCGGCACACCGGGGGTCTTTGATGAGCAAAGTAAGCGCGTATTGTTTGCATCGAATCTGCCTGATTGGGGACGACACGGCCTGGTGGCAGAGTTGCAGGCTGCGTTTGGCCTGAGTCTTTCGGTAGAAAATGATGCGAACCTTGCCGCGTTAGGTGAGCGTTCATTCGGCTGGGGTTCCAGCGCCAGTACCTTTGTGTATATCACTATAGGGACAGGCATAGGCATGGGTATTGTTATCAACGGCGCACTCTACCGCGGTGCACGCGGGGCAGCAGGCGAGATTGGCTTCTTACCATTCGGATTGGACGAAGACTTAGAGGAATCCGGGAAAATCAGTGATACCTTTTTAGGGATGTTTGAGGAGGCGACTGTTGCGAAGGCTATCGTGCGCCAGGCGCAGAAACTGGGTTTGCCCGCGTCTTTGTCACCCAGGCAGATCTTTGACGCGGCACAGCAGGGCGATAGTAAAGCACTGGCTGTAGTGGAACAGGAGGGATATCGCCTGGCGCTGGCAATTGCAGCCATCACTGCCGTTCTAGACCCAGAACTGATTGTGATCGGTGGAGGTATCGGCCAACGCGGTGAACTGCTGCTCCCACCACTAGAGCGTAAATTACAGGAACTTACCCCGTTGAGGCCGCACATCGTGACCTCAAAGCTAGGGAGCGATAGCGTACTTCTCGGCTCAATTGCTACGGCGTTAGAGGTAGCACACAAGCTTGTCTTCCAACACTATGTCAATTTCAAGTCATGAAGGAGGCACTCATTCAAGCCCATATACTGTTATCTATGTGAGTGCATTTCATTGTCGATTGGTACAGCAGACCGCATGAAAGTGAGAGGGGCGATGCAGCAGCGATATATAATTGTTGGAGCCAACCTGGCAGGCGGTACGGCTGCCATTACACTCAGGGAGGAGGGCTTTGACGGCGAAATTGAGCTGATTGGCGCAGAGCCGCATCCACCCTACGAAAGGCCACCGCTCTCGAAGGAGTATCTCCAGGGCGAGAAGCCATTCGAGGATGCTCTGCTGAAGCCGGTCAATTTCTATACAGAGCAGAATATCCAGACGCGCTTCGGCACGCGGGCGGTGCGGGTGGACCCACGCGATCAGGTGATCGAACTGGAGGACGGTGGGAGGACGCGCTATGATAAGGTTCTTATAGCTACAGGGGCACGCAACCGCAAGTTACGCATCCCGGGAGCTGACCTGGAGGGTATTTGCGATTTGCGCACTGTGGATGATGCCGACCGCATCCGCGCGAGGAGCCGCAGTGGCAGCCGCGCGGTGCTGATTGGAATGGGGTTTATCGGCTCCGAGGTTGCAGCGTCGCTGCGCCATCACGGGGTAGAGGTCACGGTAATCGAGCCATTCAAAACGCCGTTGTACCGTGTGCTGGGCGAGCAGATCGGGCGAGTCTTCGAGGCTCTCCACCGTGAAAACGGGGTGGGGATGCTATTTGAGGACTCGGTGACGGCGTTTGAGGGAACCGGCCGTGTGCAGCGCGTGGTAACAAGCGCCGGTCGGCGCATCGAATGCGATTTCGTGGTGGTCGGCGTAGGGGTAGAGCCGGCGACCGATCTTATGGCCGATTCGGGGGTGAAGATCGACAACGGCATCGTGGTCGACGAATATTGCCAGACCAACGTAGAGGGCATCTATGCTGCCGGAGATGTGGCCAATCACTTCCATCCCCTCTTCGGCAGGCGGATGCGGGTCGAGCACTGGCAAAATGCCATCCACCAGGGACAGGCGGCAGCTCGCAGTATGCTCGGCAAGCGCGAACCTTATAGTGACGTACACTGGTTCTGGTCTGATCAATACGATTGCAATGTACAATACGCGGGCTTTCATACGCATTGGGACGAGCTGATTGTGCGTGGTAACATGGAAAGGCGCAGCGCCGTGGTCTTCTATATGCAGGAAGGACGGATTGCCACCACAGTTGCTTTCAACCGTGACAGGGATCTCCGGCGTGCGATGTCCTTGATCAAAGCGCGCGTCCAGGTTGAGCCTTCGGTTTTGCAGGATGAGAGCGTCGACCTGCGTTCACTGGTGCCGGGCGCAAGGTAGGTGCGAACTCATCAGTATAGGATAAGGAGCATCTCATGTTTCATACATATCTCACCACATCCTGGCAATTGCGCTATCCCATTATCGGAGCGCCGATGGCCTATGCGCAGTCTCACAAGCCGGGGGACTGGGCATGATCGGCATTGGCAGTACTGAGTCGGTCGAATTTCTCGCGCGAGAAGCCGCCATCGCCCGTGGAACCGACCAGGGGCGCTTTGGGATCGGGATGCACACCTGGGCCATTGAAAAGCGCCCCGACCTACTGGATGCGGCCATAGAGGCTCACCCGTTTCTCATCTCCATTTCGTTTGGTTCCGCCGCTCCCTATGTGGAGAGGCTGCACCGGCATGGTATCCTGGTTGCCACGCAAGTCAACACACGAGCTGAAGCTATGCAGGCAGAGCGAGACGGCGTCGATCTCATTGTGGCGCAGGGGACGGAGGCCGGAGGGCACGTCACGGGCCAGGTGAGTACGCTTCCACTGCTGCAAGCTGTGCTTGACGCGGTTCAGGTGCCCGTAGTAACCGCGGGCGGCATCGCCACTCCGCGAGGGGTGGCCGCGGCCCTGGCTGCCGGTGCCGAGGGAGTCTGGGTCGGAACCGCTTTGCTTGCCTCTCCCGAATGCGAGAACACGGAGGATGCCAGGACGCGCGTCGTGCAGGCTCAGGAAACAGATACCGTTCTCACCCGCGCCTTCGATGTGGCGCAAGGATTGGCCTGGCCTCCGCAATATCCCGGTCGAGCTCTGCGCAATCGTTTTACTGATCGCTGGCACTCCCACATCGATGCACTCCCTCAGGCTAGCGAAGCGCGTCAACAGCTTGTCGAAGCCATCGCCAGCAAGAACTACGATCTCGCCTATATTTATGCAGGCGAAGCGGTAGGGCTGGTGACGCGGCAACAATTCGCCGGAGAGGTCATCCAATACCTGGGTGAGGGAGCGGAACGCCTGCTGCGTGACCGTTCCGCTCGGCTGCTTGGAGGCCATGAGGCCTCGCGTGAGAGATAAGATAATAAGGAGAGAAAACCGATGAGAGATGTTGATATTCGCGTCTTCTTGACCGAGTTGTACGAAACGGGAAAGCAGAACGATGCCCAGGAGCAGGAGCGCAGCAAGAAGGTGCTGAATCTAGAGCCAGAGACGGCTCAGTTCCTGAACATCCTCATTCGCAGCAGTCGACGCACGCGCCTGCTTGAGATTGGCACCTCCAATGGCTACAGTACAATCTGGCTGGCCTGGGCAGCATCTGTCACCGGCGGTCGGGTGATCAGCATCGACCGTGATGCACACAAGCAGGCCCTGGCCGACGCGAATTTGCGCCGGGTGGGGCTGCGCGAGGTAGT
>VBFM01000149.1:6907-13337 GCA_005882595.1 Chloroflexota bacterium | reverse complement strand
AAGGAATTGTCGCGCTGTACGTTTATACTGGAAGTCACGTGATAGCTGGAGCTGTGCTGGTAAAAGTGCTGCTGAGTTCCTAGTGGGTCAGTCGATATATCGAAAAGAACATAGCCACTTTTACTTTGCATCAGGCCCAATCTGGCGCTGCAAATCATGCAGATCGTAATAGAGGGACTCGCGGACAATCTTGCCATTTTGACGTATCGTGACGGTCACGCCGCGCAGGGTAAAGGGGCGGCCAGTAGCGGGCATGCCGGGCAGATCGCCGTTGTGGGTGCCAGTGGCGACCCATTCCGCGCTGACCTGGTTGCCGTGCGCTACCCGGTTGGTGATCTTGATCTGTAAATCGGGAATGGCTGCCATGCCCATACCTTTGCGCGACATAATGGCGGCGCGGCCTATCAGAGGCTCACGATACATAGTATCTTCGACGATGGCGTGTTCGGCGTAGTCGGCGTGAAGCGCGCCAGTGTTGCCCTGTGACTGGTGCGTAATGTGCTGGTTATGAAGCTGAAGGTGCTGCTGTGTATTATCGTTCTGGTTGATTGCAGGAACCACTTGTGGCCGGTGTTGCTGCGCGGTCGCGGCTACAATTGCACCCACACCGACGGCGGAAATACCCATTGCGGTAAGCGTCGAGATTAAATGGCGGCGCGGCATCTTGCCAAACCGGACATCCTCCACCATCTGAGGAATAGTAACGTTTTCTTCTGCCTGTTCTTCTTCGTGCATGTTTCCCCCTGAATGTGTGACTGCCAACATACATTGGTGACATCAAGTACGCTCAACTCTATAGATATCATATGCGCATGTCAATGGAGTAGTACTCCGGTTGAGAACTGGCGGGGAATCACCTAGAACAGTTTAGTTCTGTTAACCTGGCGGGTTCGCATGTCAGGAAGAGTCTGAATGTAAATTTGGCTGCTGCTGCGGCTTCAGTTTTCCAGTGTACTGACATAGTCGGCCGGTAGTGTGCAACCACTAT
This sequence comes from Chloroflexota bacterium, assembly GCA_005882595.1. GTDB lineage: Bacteria > Chloroflexota > Ktedonobacteria > Ktedonobacterales > Ktedonobacteraceae > VBFM01. The sequence goes on along the minus strand of VBFM01000149.1, from coordinate 12,349 downwards.
AAAGCTTTGCCAACAATTGCTCTTGATCGGCCACCACGATCTTTCCGGAGGAGCACGACATCTCCAGAGTACGTGCGCCCATCGGGAGGTCCTGGCGGAGTGGCTTAGGATGGCCATTCACATCGAGAATACCGTATATCCAGCCGATTTGAGGAGTATAGAAATCCTTGCCACTAAAGTAAAAGAAAGGTACATGATACTGCCTCGTCGTCTGCACATCGGTGATCAGTGTCAGGATATGCGAGATAGCCACTACACGCGCATTACTGGCGTCAATGCCACAGCTATTCACACAACCCGTTCCTTCTACCACCCAGAGGTGTTTGCCTAAATCCCCACTATTGATATCGACATGGAGCTGCTGTGCCCAGAAGTTATACAACTGGTAGAGGTTATTGGTATCTGCGTTGGGATAGCCATTGTGCCAGCTATCGATCAAACCCAGAAGCTGTGAGTGCCAATCCCAATTGCCGCCAGGATGCACCGAGGAGTTCATAGCAGACTGCATAGTGTTGAGATACTGAACCTGGTTCATCAATTGTGCATTGTCGTTAGGAACCACTAGAGGGTCCATGGCTCCCAGAATAATAGGGATATCAGGTTGCACTGTATGCACGGCACTCTGGCAAAGATCAAAAAATTTGGCAAAACGCTCTGGAGTGACATACAGGGTAGTAGTACTCTGCTTCATCTGCTCATTACCGCACTGTACTGCATCTGCTCCTGCTTGCGATGCATCGTTGAGTCGACTCGTGTCAAAGAGGCTATCACCACTTGTCTGGCAGTATGTGAGCATGACATGCATACCCTGGTTATGATAGATTCTGATGGTGTCCTTGAGCACTTGACCACTCAAATTACTGGAGACACACGTTGGGTAGCTCAGGCGCACCCAGGGGATGCCTGGATAAGACGTAGTAGTGGAGGCATCTCCCTGAATGCCAAGTATCTTTTCAGGTCCAGAGGGCGTTGGGGATATTCTGGATGGAGTTGCTGTCCCTGTTGTTCCACCGATTTGACCCTGGCATGCAGCAAGCATTATACTACCCACTAAAACAGTGGCAAGAATAATCAAGAACTTCCTTTTCATATTGCGCTCTCTTCTAGAGCCACCTTCCTTTCACTCTAAATGGCAGTGTTTTTCCGGCAGTTGCCGTATCCTTCTCAAAGAAGCCGTCCTACAAACGTCTCAAGAAATTGCCGCTTGATCTGCTTCTGGAGATACATTGGCAGATGACGAATCCTCGTTGTCGCTTGTTACGTCTTTAACCGTCTGCCCGGTGTTTTTCATCCTGGCAATGATCCAGCGCAGCGTACCCTCCTCGCGGTGTGTCAGCCACCAGAGGGCACCGGCTGCCAGCAGGATCAGCATTGGCTCGATAGGGGCGCGAAAACGCGCGCTGCCATAAAAATACAAGGCCTGTCCGATGGTGAGCACTATCATGCTGTAGATAAAGAGCAGCTCTCGCCATTTCCAGAGTGTGACCGCCAGGCCGAGCGCAGCCAGGATGAAGATGGGGATAGGGAAGATCTTCATCATAGCCAGGACGATTTGAGACGAGAGCTGGTCAGAGAATCGGACTACAGGTAAATCCGCCTCAATTGTATCGGGATGCCACAAATTGATGAAGTGTAAGGCCAGCAGGTGCGGCATGATACTAAGATGGCTTTGAACCCATTGTGCTGCCGCACTCTTGTAGGCCGCTTCGCGCGCAACATCACAGGATGGCTCGCAGGTGAATAAGGGAAATGGTTTGGCAACATCGGGCCGGGATATCAGGGGATCAATCCATGAACCTTGAAAGCCGGGTGTTGTCAAAACCTGGTCGTTATAGGAACCAAGCAATACATTTCCGTCGCCAGTAGCTACTGGAATAAAGGTATTCGAAACCAGGTAGTTGCGCACTGTCCAGGGAGCAATCAAGACGCAGGCGATCAGTGCAGCCGCAACCACCCCGATGAGCGTTGTGCGGCGTGCTAGCACCTTGAACCAGATCATTGCGATGGCCCAGGCAATCACCAGACCGATCACAATCACCCCGTTTGGCCGTGTCAACGCGAGTAGCCCTAGAAGCACGCCGCAGCTTAGCCACATGCGCCATGACCCCCATTCGCGCTTCGCTGACTTGTCGCGTTGGATGCGGTACAACACGTAACAAATGGCGAACAGGAGGAATGTGTACAGGGACTCGGTGTAGAGCCAGCCATCATAGATATAGAGTTCAGGATAGATGGCCGCGGCGATGCCTGCTATCAGCCCAAGTCGCCAGCCGAACAGGTCGCGCACGAACAGGTAGACGATGACACAGGTGCCTGAGCCGATCAAGGAGAGAAAGAGGCGCGCGAAATAATTGCTGGGGCCGAAAATAAGCGAGACGCCGGCCAGAATAAATGGCCAGAGTGGAGCGCGGTCTATCGTTGAAATGCCAGGATGCAGGCAGTAACAATGCTCTTTGATAATATTGAAGCCGATGGTTTGATAGAACAGCGAATCATGCAAAGGATTGTAATGATAGGCGACAGTGTTGTTATAGATCACGCGCACCAGTAGCGCGAGACAAAAAATGCCGATGGCGGGCAGCCACGGTTGTAAGCGTTTCATGTAAAAAAACCCTGATTTATCAAGTTGAATTTGCGGAAGTCTACACATCAGAGACGAATCATGCGTATGCAGGTAACAACTTAGAGAAGGTTGAACATTTTTGCTATAAACGTGCTATAATGAAAAAACAAGGTACAGGGAGTAGGTACTACCTTACATCACTGTTGACACGCGGTGATGGATTTAGAGGTAGCCCTGGTAAAAACGATACTGATAAGGGAGAGAGATTTATGCAGAAGGACAATCAGCACTCGTCCCAACCGGAATCAATCGTTACTGATGACAGTACAGTCTTACAGCCTGACCTCTTTACAGGTGGCGCGGCGGTGATTACCGAACCGCCCGATCCACAGACAACTCCATTTCCGCCGCTTGTGCGCACCAACCCGCTTACCGACCAGTCGAGCCTGTCGGCGTGTTTTTTGCCCTATCAACAGGATTTGCAGTTGCGTGGCAAATCCGAGTATACTATCACCTGTTTCCTCTCTGACCTGCGCATGTTCAGTGATTTTATTGGCCGCGATACGCCCGTTGGCCGTATTACAAAAGCGCATCTGACCGATTGGCTGATGAAATTGAAGTTCGGCAAAGGAAGAGATTCGACCCCCGCGCCGAAAACCATGGCGCGGCGCGTCACCTTCCTGAAGAACTTCTTCTCCTGGTTGACACGCGAGGGCGTCATTCGCGAAGACCCATCGGCGAGCCTGGTGTTAGAGCGGCCCTTGCCACCGTTGCCGCAGCTGCTGTTTGATGACGAAGTGCAGCGCCTGTTGCAAAGCGCGACCGAAGAACCACGTGCGCACTGTCTGGTCTACCTGATACTGCACGCCGGTCTGAAGAAAGAAGAAGTGATGGGGCTGAAAATGGAACATATTGATCTCTCCAATCCAGATATGCCCACCATCACTGTGCATTTTGAAGCTGCAACCGGTAAGCAGCACCGCGAACGCCGCCTGGCTTTGCCCGCTGAGTTCACGACCATCCTGAAACGCTACCTGGCAAAATATCATCCCACCAGCGAATTGTTTGTCTGCACTGATCGCAATCTCAACTACGTCCTGGCGCGAGCGGTGAAGGCAGCGAATATTAAAAAGCGCGTCACGCTGCAATTGCTGCGTGATACCTTCGCCGTGCAGCAACTCAAGACGGGTATTCCACCTGAGACCGTGCGTGAAAAACTAGGCCTCTCGGATGAAGCATGGTCGGAGTCACGTGAAAAGTATCGCAGGCTGGCCTTTCCGAAGTAGACTTGATGGCTATCAATGGCTACCTGGGCTGCGCCATTGTATAGCGTGCACGCTTGCGCTTGATGGCCCTGTTCAACATCGAGACATTGAAAAGAATAGCGCTAATGGCGAGGGGACCGGTACACAGCATACTTAGTCCGAATGTGAAGGTGGCAAAGATAAATGAAATAATCACCAGTGGCAGGTAGATGATGAAGCTCGCGAGCAGCAGCAGGATGCCGGTGGGGATTTCGCCCGCGAGCAGCCAGCCCACGCCGTAGATACCGAGGACGAGCGAAAGCAGCGCTTCGACCAGCACCGGGGTAGTCAGGTTGGTATTGAAGATACGTAGCGAGAATGTGGACGGCTGAGATGGTTGGTACGCGTGAGATGCTGTGGAGACCGGTTCTGTCTCCGGTGTTTGTGATGGAGGCTCACTTTCTTTCGAGGTATCGCTTTCCCTGGCGGTGGGTTGCGCCGCGTAATTTCGTTCATATACGGTGCGCGGCTGCGGTGTATATTCTGCATACTCCGCAAATGCTGAGCCGGGGAAGAGATTGTGTGGCTCCTTTTGTGGCTCCGATGGCTGTTGGGTTTCTCCTTCAAAACTGGTCTTTGTTCCCGAAATCGGCGTGCCGCATGATGGACAGATAGTCACTTGTTCCGGTATCTCAGTGCCACAACGCTCGCAGGTAGCCATGGATATGTTCCTTCGTGTTCCACAACCAAAAAAACATCCCGATATTTCTATGAGGATGTTGTGTATCATAGCATATCAGATTGTTTCCAGCAATTTACATGGACTATTGTCCGGAAATTCAATGCGCCCCTACGCATTCGCGCTTATTGTCCATCCACTTCCGTTGCTACTCAACTCCAACGTTCCCATTTGCGCCGTTTGTTCAATCTGCCACGCGCCGTTGATGGGTTGGAGCGATGCTGGTGTCAGCACAGTTGTTGCGCCAGCCTTGTTGCGCAATTTCGAAGGCAAAATAGCAGGTGTAATGACTACAGTTGAAGGATGTGCCAGTTGCAGTACCTCTTGTAACGCCGTTGGAAACGTTTTGCCCGTCTCGGCCACAAGCTGCACTACCTCTGCCTGGAGATAGCTATTGTCGATCGTCGTAAGTAACCCCGACAGGGCATACTTGCTCAGCGCGGTTTCGCCTACCAGCAGCAGGCGCAGACCAGGAGCCTGTAGCCGCAATATGAGGCCGTCATCAAGTTCTTCTGTGCTGCCTTTATGCAGCGGTGAAACAGGCCATAATACCTGGAAGACAACCTGCGATCCCAGCGGGATTACCGCGCCCTTTCTCGCTTGCATATAGGGAATATTGCGCTCATTGATGGTACGCCTGAAGAGGGCGTAGCCGGTGTTAGGGTGCAGCATTCCTGCATCGACCACTTCACCGACCTGGTAGCGCGTCACGATATCTTGCAAGCCCACGAGATCATCCTGTCTGGGAGCGGTCAGGATCACCATATCAAGCGAACGTTGCCAGAAGGGTAGGCGAGCATCTAGCTCGGTGGCCAGCGAGGATGCGTCCAGGCCTCCGTCGATTAGCGCCGTTTTCCCATCCCGTGTGCGCACCAGGATCGCTTCCCCTTGTGCTG
>VBFM01000149.1:564-6621 GCA_005882595.1 Chloroflexota bacterium | reverse complement strand
GAGCACCGGGTGACAACCGTTATCATGTACCGGAGTAGTGGCCAGGCGAACCGCCAAAAGAATATCCCGATGGGCAGCGCAATGATCCCGGTTCCACATATGAGCAGCCCCAGTACAATCATGACTGCCAGCAGGGGCACCGAAAGCAGGTTGGTGGTGGGCGCGATCAAGGAAACCTGCTGGAAGGTCAGCGCAAAGATAGGGAAGGTTGCAATCTCGGCTGACAAGGTGACGGCGATAGTCTCGGCGAAATGGTGTCCCAGTGGAGCCCGTTCCAGAAGGTGAAATAGGCGCATTATGCGAGGGGTGAACATGACGATTCCCAGAGTTCCCAGTAAAGACAACTGGAATCCAGCATCCCACAACACGAATGGATCGAACAGGCTCATGAGCAGTGCAGACAGCGCGAGGGCGGTATAGACGTTGTAGATACGCCCAAAACGAGGCGCGACGACCAGCACGATGCCCATGATGCCCGCGCGTAAGGCTGCCGGACCGCCTCCACTGAGAAAGGTATAGCCTGCAATACTCACTATGATCAGTCCTGTTGCCAGCAGGCGCTGCCAGTTTCCCTCGCGCTTTTCGGCTGGTAATAGCCGTTGGAACTGTTTCCCGCGTCTCTTTGAGAGCCGCCGTGTAGCGCCAGCAATAAGGCCCGCCAGGATAGTCACTTTGAAACCGGAGGGAGCGATCAAGTGTGCTGTGCCGGTGGCGTTGAATGCCGGTATCAATGGTTTCAGCGCGGGCGTGCGCAGGCTCAAGACAAGCGCAATGAGCAGCGCGGCCATCGGTTGAGGCAGGGAGCGCTCAATGATGGTTGCCAGCGTTGTGCGAAGACGGTAAAGCGTCCCAATGATTGGATTGCCTCCCGACTGGCTGACGGTCAAGCGTGGAAAGTCCATGCTGGCGAAGATAGAGGGGACCCTATGCGGTGGCGGTGCCAGGAGATTTCCTTGCAGTTTCACGGTGTCGCCGTAATGCGCGCCGTAGGGGTCATCGATAATGCTGCCGAGCATCAGTGCTTCCAGTTGTCCATGCGCGTCTTGCCAGGTTACGCCGTTGTCTGTGCTCACGCTGTTTACCGCGATGGTGAGCAGGTGGCTGTGCGCTTGCAGCTTAGGTTCATCGACGACGCTGCCCATCACCTCAAGCTTCTTCGCACCGATCCATGCGCTGATAGCGGTGTGATCTCCAATCGGTGAAACCGTTGCATAACGCCACGCGCCGAAGAGGAGGCAGAACGCAATCAGTGCGATGAGCCTTCCTCGACCGTTGCGCCACAAGGCGAGGATGCACAACAGCGCTGCAATTGATCCAATGAGTAGCGCCAGCGAGGGAAGGAGCGCCCAGGCATCGAGCAGCATCCCGGCCAGCCATGCTGTTGTTCCAACGACAAGCGTGAGGCCGTGCAGGTCTGGCCTGGCTATCTTTCTCTGCATCACATTCCCCCTCAATTACATCCTGATTGTTGCTTTGTGATGCAGGGAGGTACGCTTGATGCCGCATGAAATTGGCCCGGTTGCTGAAACGAAGTTGCGTAACTGGCATTTTTCCATAGCCCTGGACCCTCCGACGTAGATTCATCGAGAGTAGAATAGCAGGGTTTAGAGATAGTTGTCAATACTTAGCAGAAGAGTCATTCCATGTACACGGCAATTGCAACGCATCCCGTAGCCGTCGTTTATAGGCTTTGCGTGGAATCTCCGTGACGCCAAGCGTCAGCAGGTGTGGGGTAGTGAACTGAGTATCGTGCAGGACATATCCCCGGGCTTTCAGATGCTCAACCAATGTGACAAGGCAGACTTTGGAGGCGTCGACGGCGTGCGAAAACATACTTTCACCCATAAACGCTCCGCCCAGTGCTACTCCGTATAAGCCACCAACCAGTATGCCGTCCCTCCATGCCTCCACGCTGTGGGCAAAACCCGCGCGATGCAGCAAAGTATAGGCCTGAATAAACTCTTCGTTAATCCAGGTGTTGGTGCGATCAGCGCAGGCGCGCATCACCACCTCGAAGTGTGTGTCCATGCGTACTTCGTAGATACCCTTGCGTATGGTTGCGCGTAACGAGCGCGAGACATGCAGGTTGGCGTGCTCCAGGATAGCCCGTGGGTCGGGCGCATACCAACTGATCTTGCCCCATTCATCCGCCATAGGGAAGATGCCCTGGGCATACGCGTGTATGACCAATCGTGGATCGAGCGGTTGAAGTGATCTTTTGGGTTTCGTCATAGTATACAAAATAGCGTAGTGCAGAGTTTGTGCGCAAAGAATGTGTTCTTGTTCATGATATCATACGAGATCGTTTGCAGAAGGGGGAGTTTCGTTGGTAGCATGGCAGGGGCAAGCCCAGCCACTACTATACACGCACGAATCGGCGGCAAAAGGAAGTATAGTAGTGGCTGGGCTTGCCCCTGCCATGTAACTTCCAACCCAAAAATCCACAACTCACCCTTTACAGAAATGGCTATGGTATGCCCATCTGTATAATGATAAAATCAGCAGTAGGCGAGCGTGTCATTTGTCTCGAATACGCTGCCAGCTACTTTCTATTGTTGCATATTCAGCCCATAGGAGGAAAACATCATGGATCATAGTCTTGTGACGACCGGTAATGAACTGGTAGGTTTTCGTATTGTCCGGCATTTTGGCGTTGTGCGCGGGATTATCGTGCGTTCGCGCAGTGTCGTTGGCAATATCGGCGCGGCATTTCAGCAAATCGTAGGCGGCAACATCTCTATTTATACCAATCTGTGCGAGCAGGCGCGTAATGATGCCTACGAGTTGATGCTCCAGCACGCACAGCAGGTAGGTGCCAACGCCCTGATCTGCGTTCGTTACGATGCCACCGAAATCTCCGCTGGCGTCACCGAGGTGCTGTGTTATGGTACTGCGGTGCAGGTGATACCGGCGCAGTAAGCTGTAAGGATAGTCTGTTTATTGACAGAACCTTGTGTCTTACTTCACAGCGACCCAACCACAAGCGTGTTATAATCCCCTTAATGCCCGTTTATTTACAAAGCGTTGGGGGATAGGGTACCTATGGAGACACAACAGCAAGGACAGCAGCTCGATGACTCGCAAAGACACGACCAGCAGCGCAAGCGACAATTAAGGACGCGCTGGATTATCGCCGGTATCGCGCTGCTGCTCATCGCTGGCGGGACGATTTTCTGGCTGGTGGATACGCAGGGCTCCCTCTATACCATTCTCCCCATCGTCATTTTTACTGTGTTGAGTGTCGTGATTGGGCTGTTCCAATGGCTCTTTCCGGTCTCTTCTAATGCTCCGGTGCATCCAGCTGGCCAGCCATCGCTCGCGGCGCAGGCGGCAACTCCATCGGTTGGGCAACTACCACAGATTATCGTGCATGTTCCCGCGCCCGATCATGTGTACCCGCCTCAAACGGGGCCGCTTGAGAAGGCTGTCTATCGTGGTATCAGGGGCGTTCCCCCGCCTACAGATCCACGTACCATCCAGCAGCGTGAGAAAGCTGTACGGGAAATCTTTGCAAGGCTGATTGAAGCGGATGTAACAGCCCTTGTCCTGACAGGCATTGGCGGTGTTGGCAAATCGACGCTGGCCGCGCTTCTGTATCGCTACGCGGAAGAGCAGCGACGAGCGGGAAATGGGCCGTTCATGGCAGAGGCAATCTGGCTCAATATTGATTCTGCTGTCACCCTGGCCGACCTGGCAGGTAATCTCTTTGAAGTCTTCGGGAAGCCGCTGCCGGATTTTGCGAACCTGTCCCTCCAGCACCAGGCGATGGCGCTTTTCAATATCCTGAACACGACTGAGCAGCCGCGCCTGGTTATCCTCGACCAGTTTGAAAACCTGCTGAATTTGCAAACGGGCCATGCGCTATCGGATCGTCCTGGGGTTGGCGAGTGGCTCGACGCCATCAATAGCCAGCAGTGTGCTTGCAAGATTCTCCTGACCAGCCGCACCTGGCCGCAGGGTACCCGTGAGTATCCCCCCACCTATATGCAGGAGTACTTCGTCAAGGGCCTGGACCTGGCCGAGGGAATTGATCTGTTGCGGAAGCTGAACGTTGAGGGAATGGAGGAGGCGCTGCGCACCGTAGTGGAAAACAGCCAGGGGCATGCCTTTGCGCTGGCACTGCTGGCATCACTCCTGCGCACACGCCACCTCAGTCTATCCGCCTTCTTGCAGGAACCGATCTACGCACAGGTCTGGACCGGAAACGTTGCTCGTAACCTGCTGGATTTCATTTATTCGCAACAACTTCATGATGAACATCGCAAGCTGATGTTAGCCTTTTCCGTCTATCGTAAGCCTGTCCACTTAAGCGCGGCACAGGCACTGCTCGATATCGAAAATGAGGCATCAGGGATATCGACGCATGCAGCGCTTGATACATTGCTAAACCAGCACCTGCTACAGGCGTGGGGCGAGGGCCGTTACCAGTTGCACGCGCTTGTTGCCAGCTATGCGCGGAGCCACTTTGTGGAAGGGAACGAGCAGGCCAATCGCCAGTCTCTCCGAGCTGCGCATAACCGGGCCGCACAGCATTACGTGCAATATGCGTCCAGGTATTGTCCTCCACGAGAAAAGCGGCGACAAAGTAGCGACGTAGAACCGCTGATTGAGGCCGTCTGGCAGCTCTGCCAGGCTGAACAGTGGCAGGAAGCCTATACCTTGATGGAGCGGGAAGGGATCTTTCCAACACTCAAACGTGTGGGAGGCAATGCCATTCTGCTTGAACTGTATCAGCTCCTGTTGATAGATGCCTGGCAGCCAACCCCTGCGCAAAGGGCGCGTATCTACAATAACCTGGGCATAGTGTACAGGATTCTGGGGCACATGGAACAGGCGCGGAACTACCTTGAGCAGTCGCTGCGCATTTACCAGCAACAGGGCAATCGTATTGGCGAGGCCAGGGTACTCAACGATCTCGGTCGCGTCTTTGCCAGCATGGGCAACAGGGAGCACGCGCGAGAGGATTACGAAGAAGCCTTGCGCATCTGCCAGGAGCAGGGAGATCAGCAGGGTCAGGGGTCAGCGCTCAATAATCTGGGCTGGTGCTTTATCACAATGGGACAGGATAAACAGGCGCAGGAATACTACGAGCGAGCGCTGCACATCTATAGAGAAGTGAACGATCATTTAGGGGAGGCCGCCGCGCTCAACAATCTGGGCCGCGTCTATGAAGACCTCGGACAGCGAGAGCAGGCGCAAGAATATTACGAGCAGGCCCTGCATATTTTCCGAGAAGAAGGAGATCGCCAGGGAGAGGCCTGGTCACTCAATAATCTGGGCAAGGCTTACAAAAAATTGGGCCAATACGAGCAGGCCCTGCACCACCTTGAGCAGGCCTTGCAGATTCGCCACTCAAAAATCTTGGGGCGGTCTATGAAATACTTGGACAGAAGCAGCCTGCCCTGGAGTACTATAAGCAGGCCTTGAGTATTGCCAGGGAGGTAGAGGATCACGAGGGCGAAGGTAAGACACTGCGCAATCTGGGCAAGCTCTATCTGGACCAACAACGCTACGAAGCCGCGCTTGCCGCGTTATTGTTAGCTAGAGATATGCTGGGTGAAATACAAAGTACCTACTATGTTGAGTCGGAACGCGGCATTACTACCCTGCGTAAAACCGTTGGTGAGAACGTATTTACAACCCTGCTTGCAAACGTTGAGCCGCGCGCTTCCTATATTGTGGAGCAGGTTTTGAATGAAGAAACGTAACATCCTTTCGAATCAGGATTAACAATCCGCAAGCCAACATCAACCTCTTTGATCAGCAAGCCCAGGTGATCGTATGCGTATTGACCGGTCCCCGGAAAAAGAAGAGACCAGGTGTGCAGGCATTGAATGGGATAGTGATCGTTATCAACACGCTTTGACCGGGAGCAAGCACACCACTCGATGGACTGAAGCCGATGTTCCCCGGTACATTCGTAAAGGCCACCCAGTGCAAATCACTCTGTGCATCCGGCCGGGAAAGCACCCTTGCCAGGCAGACATAGGTGGATGCCCTATTGCAGTCAAGATGCCCAACGATACTCATCGACGATGGCCGCACGTCAAGGATGGC
>VBFM01000149.1:0-406 GCA_005882595.1 Chloroflexota bacterium | reverse complement strand
ACAATGGCTATAAATGTAACTAACACAACATTATGCATTCGTCTTCTTTTTTGAGAGAGGGATATACCCAATCCGCGATATTTTAGATGATTCATAATGACCTTCCTGGTAGAAAAACGGTGTTTGCCAGTTTATAGAACTGGCGTAGTTCTCATAAGTTAGCTACGGTGAGGGTTACAAGATTATTGATTGCAGACATATTTGCAGCTTTACTACCTCTACTTCATCATGTGTCAAATCATGCTATAATCACATCGATGGCTGATAGTACGTTGTCTGGCAAAGGATTAAGGCATGACAACACAGCAGCAGGAACAGCAACGAATTGACTTTGTTCACCATCTGTCTCTCAATTTTACTGCTACACATCTTCACGCACGTGGTGCAGCCCATCATTTTCCGCAAA
>VBFM01000148.1:0-7796 GCA_005882595.1 Chloroflexota bacterium | reverse complement strand
CGCCCGCCCTGGCAAAAAAGTCTTGATCCTGCACGGCGACGGCGCCTTCGGACTCAACGGCATGGAATTTGAAAGCATGGTGCGCCAGAAATTACCCGTCGTCTCCATCATCGGCAACGACGGAGCCTGGGGCCAGATCAAACATCCACAAAAGATGATCGTCGGTCACACCACCGCCGCCGAACTCTCGCCCGGCATCCGCTACGACAAAATGGTCGAGGCCCTCGGCGGCTACGGCGAACTGGTAGAAAGACCAGCAGACATTCGCCCCGCCCTCGAACGCGCCTTCGCCTCCGGCCTACCCGCCTGCATCAACGTCCTGATCGACCCAGAAAAACCCTATAGCCGCTCAACCAACGTAGCCGTTTAAGTATTGTAGGGGCGACCCTTGCGGTCGCCCTGGAAGCGGAACGAGACCCTACAGGGCGACCGCAAGGGTCGCCCCTACAATACCAACGCCGCCTTTTCTATTTTAAGGAGAACACCATGCCCATCTTACATCTCACGCCAGACGAACTGCTTACTACCACGCGCTCGGTGCGCAAACGCCTCGATTTCTCTCGCCCGGTTGAACCGGAACTACTGCGGGAATGCCTGGAAATCGCCGTGCAGGCCCCCACTGGCGGGAACCGGCAGCACTGGCATTTTATCGTGGTGACGGATCGCCAGCAAATCCAGGCATTAGGCAAGATATATCAGAAAGGCTGGGCGATATACCTGCAGCAGCAGACATCAATCGCCGCGGCGATGCAAAGCAAACGCATGACACCTGATCGCATCGCCACGCTGGCTAGAATTGCAGATTCCGCTAATTACCTGGCAGAACATATGCATGAAGTACCCGCTATGCTCATCCCCTGTGGCTATGGACGTGCCGATGTCGATAGGCAACCCACCAGTGCGCAGGCTGGATGGTGGGGATCGCTACTCCCTGCCGCGTGGAGCTTCATGCTGGCGGCGCGCGCACGTGGCCTGGGAACCTGCTGGACAACCATACATCTCTACTATGAACAAGAAGCGGCAGAAGTGCTTGGCATTCCTTATGAAAACGTAGTGCAGGCCGCGCTTATCCCCATTGCCTACACCCTCGGGACAGAGTTTAAACCCGGCGCGCGCATCCCACTAGAATCAATCCTCCATTGGGACAAATGGTAATCATCGTTCCCTACCGTAGGGGCGGGAGAGGTGCTGAGTGGGGAAGGGGCGCTTGCGCCGCCCGCATAGGCGTCAAGTTAGGGTCAAGAACAATCGTTGAGTTTGTCGTAGGGACGAGGGGTGGCAGAGTGGAAGGGCGGGGGCCTTGTGCTTGTCCTGGGTGGGGGAAGCGAGCCCCAGGCACGCAGGACAAGCACAAGGCCCCCGCATCCGCCCCACACCACCCATTGTCCCTACACAGGTGGCCAGCCTGATGCGTTAACTTGACGCTTATGAACGACGAAATCAGGTGCATCCTTCACTCTCATTTTCATACAACCGGTTGGACCGTCGCCAAACCAAAAGATGGGCAGCAGAAAGCCAGTTTTGTTGCCCATCACAGCCAACAAAGCGTATTCATCAAATTTGACGTCCCCATCGCCGCACTGCAACGGCTGGGCGAAATCGGAGTTGCCCCGCGAGTACTCGCAAGTGGCAGAGCTGCTGATCAGCCATATATAATACAGGAATACATCGCAGGCAGCTACCCCGATTGGCGCTGGTTCGCATCTCATCTCCCCGCACTCGCAGCATTCACGAGACGCTACCATCACGACCAGCCTCTTACATCATTGCTAGCCGCAAACACCAGAACCAGCTACCAGGAACACATAGCGCAAGACCTGGCTACTTTAGAAAAGCAATTTCACACGCTTCAGGCCGGTGAGCTACATACGCCCGAAATTACATCAGCCCTTGAAAAACTCAAAAGCCAGGCCAATCACCTTCAGCCGCTTCACCCGGTGCCACTCGTGCCTGTTCACCCCGATCCCAACACCAAAAATATGCTGCTCTTTGCTGACAGGCTCTTGATGGTAGACTGGGACGATATACAACTTTCCGACCCCCTGCGAGACGTAGGGCTGTTGCTCTGGTGGTACGTCTCAAAAGACCAATGGCCTCTCTTTTTTCAGATGTATTGCCTACAAATAGATGACAACTTGATCGAACGTATCTTCTGGTGGGCCGCCAGAACCTCATTTGCCATTGCTTTATGGCATGTGGAGCATCACTATGATTGCCGCGCTTTTTTGCAAGATTTTCTGGCGGCAGTGAATATGGATAGTAATCCACACGCAGTATTTGAACCAACTTGACAGGCATTGACAAAGCCCCTCTACTTTTTGTACACTTTCAATGGGAAGAAACGCGTCATACTCAATAAGGAAGTAGGCCATGCGAGTGATACGTTGCCCACAATGTGGAGAACCAGTTCCCTGGACCGCCAGTTATTGCGCAAACTGTGGCCGGTCCGTTTCTGTACAGGCACAATCCTTCAATGATAAAGATGCAACCGTTACCCTGAGAAAACCCCGTAAGCATCATCGCCCGGCCTCGCTGAAAGCACCTACATTTTACACTTTAACAACGCGTGACGCGGATGAAACACAACGTTTAGATCGTTCGCAAACAGCCAGGACCGCCAGGGCTAATCCGCCACTGGCTGCTATCTCGGAAGACGAGAGCATTGCGCCAGAACGTTTACAGGAATGGTTGGACGAGGCGGAATTTGAGGATGATACACTGCGCCGGGCGACCTGGCAAAAATTTGTCACGCATAAAACTCCCAGGGTATCAAGGTCTCCTGCTCCTGTTGATACTCCTTTCTCTGTCAATGCTGTTTCTTCTCCATCGCCACTGACCCCTATGACCCCGCTAACACCCTCTGATAATGAGGGCGTAATGCATTGGGTCTTTAAAAAAAAGACGGAGCTTCCGCTTTTCACGCGTGTAACCAGTTGGCTCACAATTCTGGTGATTATAGCGGTGTTGCTCGGTGGTGGATTCGGCATCTATGTTTCTCTTGGTCGCGGCTCGTCGACTCCGCCCGCGCTTAATGTGCTTTCGTTACAGGTTGCTCCTGCCAGCATTGCCCCTGGCGGAGTGATTACGTTGCGCGGCTCGCACTTTAGCCCCGGTGCGCGCGTGGGATTGACACGCGATACCAGCATTCCCATTATTGATACCGGCGGCGTGTCGATTATCAAGGCGGACGCTAGCGGCTCCTTTAGCGATACCGTGATCATTGATGGCACCTGGCCAGCAGGTTCCCATATGCTTCACGCCGAAGACGCGCGCCTGCACAAAATCGCCAGTTTCTCTATTTTTGTCACGGGGAACAGTCTCTCATCGCGTCCCCCGCACCTGGTACTCTCAACTTCTGATGTTAATCTTGGCTCAGGAGACCAGGCTACCGATAGCTCGCAGACGATTGCAATGTCAAATGCTGGCGGTGGACAAATTACCTGGCAGACGACGGTCACAGCACCCTGGCTGCTGCTCAGCCCGGCAAGTGGCACATTTTCTGTTGGTCAGCAAATACAGGTAACGCTGGCGGTTGATCGGTCTACCCTGCCTGTAGGGCCATATAACGCGCAGGTCATTTTCACGTCGAGCGCTGGGCAAGTTAATCTGTCTGTAAAGATGCAGGTCACGCAATTACAACCCGGACACGAGGCCGTGCTGCAACTCACTCCGGCTGTACTGTCGTTCACAGGTGTTGATGGCAGTGCCAGCTCTGCCCCGCAGGTGGTGACAGTCAGTAATCCTGGCGTGCGGCCCTTGAATTGGAGTGCGAGCAGCGGAACCCAGGATGGCTCTAACTGGCTCACGTTATCGCCGCAGTCCGGCACGGTCACAAAGGGCAACAGCCAGCCCGTAACCATCGGCGTGAATAGCAGTATGCTCTTGCCGGGCGTGTATTACGGCTCGGTCACGTTCTCGAACTCGGGGACTGAGGCCATCATGGATAGCCCGCAGACTATCTATGTGAGTGTAACCATTCTGCCGCAGTGCGCCGCCCAGATCATGCCAGGCGGACTCACCTTCACGGCGGTCTATTTGCAGCAAGCGCCAGGTGCCAAGACTATTAATGTTGGTGCAAACCAGGGCTGCACGGCTCCCTTGAATTGGAGTGACACCGTTATGACTGCCAATGGCGGCCACTGGCTGACGATAAGCGCGACAAAGGGTATCACCCCCTCCTCTCCAAAGGTGAGCGTTAACGTGACCGGACTTCTTCCAGGCACGTATAACGGTATGCTCATCTTCAGTACGACCGCGGGAACACAGATTGTGCCGGTAACGCTGATTATGGGCCAGCCTACCACGCCTATACTGACAAACTCGCCCGCGCTGTTCAATACGAGCGGGATCATTGGGCAGCCTGATCCGTCTCCTCAGACCGTTACCATTAAGAATACAGGCGGTGGGACACTCTCCTGGAGTGCGACGGCTTCAACAACCGTCGGAGGTGCGTGGCTTACTATTACTCCCAAATCTGGCATTCTAATGTCTCAGCAGACGGCATCCATTACCGTTGTAGTGAAGCTGTTATCAGGTTTGATTCCAGGAGTATATAATGGCTCAATCGCCATCAGCGGCACAGATGGTGCGAATCATCCTGCTGCTGGCAGTCCGCAAAATATACCCGTGACATTCACCGTGCAGGCGCCATGCACAATCTCGACCCCTGCGCCTGCCCTCAACTTCCAGGGCGTGATCGGGCAGTCTCCGCCCCCAACCCAGCCCATCACCATCAACGCTAGCGGAGCGTGTGCCCACGCGTTGAACTGGACGGCGAAGGCCGCTACTACCTGGCTCACATTGACCCCCGCTGCTGGAACGGTTAACCTCGCAGCCACCTCGCTGACGACGGTAGGCATAGCTGCAAAGGGCCTGGTCGCTGGCACCTATAGCGGCAGTGTAACCATCACAGCCGTCGACAGCGTCACGCTTCAGCCGGTTGGTACGCCACAGGTGGTGTCGATCAAGCTGAATGTGCAGCCGCCATGCATGTTACAAGCGCCGTCAGCCGCCAATGCCGCGTTTTCGAGTCAGGCAGGCCACAATCCTGCCCCGCAGACCTTCACCATTAGCGTGATTGGCGCATGTTCAGGAAAAATCACTCTCACCCCCACTGCTACTATGGGCAATGGAAGCGGCTGGCTGGCAGTAACACCGGCCACCGCCAGTATTGCCAGTAATAGCTCTGCTACCTTTACCATCACCGTTACATCATCGGCGCTTGCCGCGGGAACATATACAGGCGCGATTTCGCTTGCCGCGGTGGATAGCAAGGGTATGGCTATTACCGGCAGTCCGCAATCGGTGAGTATTACCCTCAGCGTGTACTCACCGCCGGTGCTTTCAACCGGCCCTGCCTCGCTTTCGTTCAATCTCGCTACCGGTACCAGTTCGCATCAGGTCAGCATTAACAATACAGGCGGCGAGCCGCTCAACTGGTCTGCCGCGCTCGACCCTGCCGCGCCAGCTTTCGTCTCGATCTCCTCGCCAACCTCCGGCACTAATCTGGCAGGAGGGGGAACTGGCGCTTCCATCACCATCACCGTCAACGCCACCGGCTTAAAAGGCGGTTCATCCTATTCAACCAGCGTCACCGTCAGCGCAGTTGACCCACTTACAGGCAAATCTATCGGCGGTAGCCCATCCGTCATTCCCATTACCATCAACATTTCGCCGCCTGCCATGAAGCTCAGCAAGACCAAACTGGCATTTACTACCACTGCCAACAACAACCCGCCATCCAAAACTATCACCATTACCAACACAGGCGGTGATGGCCTGACCTGGAACGTGGGCACTCCCTCGCAGTCCTGGTTAACGGTCGCGCCGGGAACAGCCACCGATACCTCTCAGTCCACGTCAACTCCGTCTTTCAGCATCGATGTTACCGGCATGACGGCAGGAACATATACCGCGAAGGTGGATTTTATGCCTTCGGCAGGCGCTACAAAAACAGTGACGGTGACGCTCACCATTAATTAGTCTCTTTGCAGCAAGATTGACCGTATCGAGACGTCACGAAGAAAGGACGCCTTCAACAATGCATTCACCTCACATAGACCCGAGCAAATTTGATCTCGATGCCCTAAAACGTACAAGCCCGGAGCAAGAACAGCGGCTTTCCAGGAGGGCGGCTCTTCTCACGCTCATTGTCGTGCTCCTCATCATTGGAGGCATTGTCCTTTTCTTCGTCACTCACCATTAGGACTGTCCTCAAAAAGAACCGCGCGACGAAACTGTAGAAAATCGAGATAGAAATGTGATACAATCCTATCTATAGGTTCCCATTTACGAAAGCCGTCCATGTAGTGCCAGGATTCAGAAAGGACAGCGAGACGTGAAAGACATCATGCGAGGCAAAGATCGCAGCACATTAGCCGGAGCCGCGCGGCGAGATGAGTTGCGCAAAGCCAGAAAAAAACCCATCGTTCGCTGCTCGATCTGTATGCGTCGCATCTGGATGAATACTACACACCTCATGGAGCCGCTAGGAGTTCCCGAACCGCGTCAGGCATGGACGCTCTGTAAACGCTGTCACCAGGCCCTTCTCATCGAAATGCACCGTTCGCCTGTACGCTCGCCTCTGCGCTTACGCATCGCCATGGGCATCGTCGCCTCTGAACGCTCCCCGCATATCTACGCCCCGCGTCACCAGCCATTTAGCGACCGCACCTGGATTCTCGTTATGGCCTGGGGCTTTGCCATCGCTATGGTGCTGCACCTCGTACTCATTGTCATGCTCGCATTCATTGCAGGTCATTGACCACAACCTTTGGTTCATGGTAGTACCTTGACCGCTTTGCTAGAATATTCATAGCATACACTATCTTATCCTTTCGTCCTCCTCACCGTAGGAGGTACTTCCATGCGAGCGGGAAAGGTATCATATTTTTATGGATTGCGGTGCCGGAGACCGTGGGGACCCGATTTATCGCGCCCGCGTTGGCTGGACCGAAGAGAACGCGTTACCCCCATTTACTATTTCTCTGAATGCGCCTGGATCACCCGGCTCAATGCACCCTTATGCGGTGCTTGAGGGTGTGGCAACCAATATGCGCAGTGGCCTCATATTGCTGAATCGCGAGGAACAGGTCGCTTATTCCAACCCCAGCGCGGAACGCCTGCTCGGCATCAGCTTGCGGGAAATGCTCGAGCAGCCTATCTTCGACGTGCGTAAACAACTGCTCTCGCTAGCCGCCCACCCTGATAGTGCGCGCCAGGAACTTGATCGTATCTGGCTTCATCTCGAGGAAGAGCAGGCCGCTGACCTCGCCCTCACTGATGCTGCGGTACGCTGGCTGCGTATACAAAGCTTTCCGGTGCGGGATGAGCCAGGCAATGTGCTGGGGCGTGGCGTGCTGCTCGATGATATCACGCTCGAACGCGCGTCGATGCAGACGCGCAGCGAAACCCTTGCCCTTGCCGCCCATGAACTGAAAACCCCGCTGGCCATCATCAAAGGCTGCGCCACCACCCTGCTGGGGAATGCACTGCGTTGGGATCCCGCTATGCTGCGCGAAATGCTGCAAATGATTGACACCCAGGCAGATCGCCTGCATGATGTTCTCAATACTCTGCTCGATGTCTGGCGGCTCGATGCCGGTGTGCAGCAACTGCAGCTCTCACCCGTGCGTATTGTAGAGCTGCTGGGCCAACTCGTCGAGCGCTGGCGCAAGAATGCCCCCCGGCATACATTTGTTCTGCGCGTTCCAGAGGAGCCGCTCCTTGTCCAATGCGACATCCTGCGCATCGAGCAAGCTGTCAATCACCTGCTCAATAACGCTGTGACCTATTCC
>VBFM01000147.1:0-7032 GCA_005882595.1 Chloroflexota bacterium | reverse complement strand
ATGTCTCATCTGGGATGCCGACGACTGCCGCTTCCAGCACTGCGGGGTGGGTGTAGAGCGCATTCTCGACTTCTACGCAGTAGATGTTTTCCCCACCAGAGATAATCATATCCTTGGCTCTATCGACGATGTAGAGGAAGTTTTCCTCATCGACGGTAGCCAGGTCACCGGTGTAATACCAGCCATCCACGATGGCAGCTGCGGTCGCCTCCGGCATGCGCCAGTAGCCCAGCATGATGTTGGGGCCGCGTGCAATAATTTCGCCGATTTCTCTCGGTTGCACGTCGTTCCCCTCGGCATTCACGACGCACACTTCGACGCCCAGTGATTCTTTGCCGCACGAAGCGAGACGTCTTACCTGCTCAGGGGTTCCGTCGATACTGCAATCCTGGGGATTAAGCATAGTGAGCAGAGGAGCTGCCTCGGTCATGCCATAGGCCTGGACGAAGATAGGTCCCCATTTTTGTAGCCCCTTCTTGAGCAGTTCAAGGGGCATGGGCGAGCCGCCATAGGTAATGCGTCGCAAACTTGAGACATCGTAGTTGTCAACATCTGGATGGTTCAAAAGCGCGTTGATCATCGTGGGAACGATGAGGGTTGTGGTGATTTTCTCGCGTTGTACGGTCTCAAGCATAGACACAGGGTTGAATATGGGGGTGAAGGCATGGCAGCCTCCAACCATCGTCAGCGCAAAGGTTGAGGCGATATCGGCGAGGTGAAACATCGGACCGGCATGCAGGTAGGTATCCTGGCCGGTGTAGCTTGAGGCCATAATCATGTGGAAGGCGTTGGAGACAACATTTTTGTGGGAAAGCATGACACCTTTGGAGCGTCCGGTCGTGCCGCCTGTGTAGTACAAGCCCGACAGGTCGTTGTCTTCCATCTCCCGATCTGCGCTCTGCGGTATCCGTGCGCCTTTGTTCAGCAGATCTTCGAAATGTAGCATGCCTTCGGGAGTCTCGTCACCATTGTATAGGACGTGTTCGACGGTGGGGAACGAGTCGCGTCCTGTTACATAGGATGCGAATGTTTTGTCCACCACGAGGACTTTCGTTTCACTGTCATTGAGGATAAACACGATCTCAGGCCTTGCCAGGCGAATGTTGAGTGGGACAATGACTGCTCCCATACGTGCGGAGGCGTAGTAGAGTTCGAGATAGCGATGACAATTGAGCATCAGGACTGCGATACGGTCTCCTCGCCGTACACCAAGTGAGGCCAGTCCGCGAGCCAGCGCGTCGGTGCGCTGATCGAACTCATTCCAGGTATAGCGAACGTCTCCGCAAACAATAGCCTGGCGGGCACCCGCAATCTTTTTAGCATGTGCCAGTCCTTGCAAAATGTTCATGCTAGTTCTCCTTAAAGCGTCTGAATCTTCCCGGACGCAGTTTATTTGTCTCTAGAGAGACGTTACAATACTGTCTTTTTCAGCGATGGATTCTGGATGAACTGCTACCTCTCAAATGCTATGGTATACTGCTGACTGCACACTTTATAACAGATGCCATTGCATTATACGATAAACTGAGGGATTGCATATGACCGGTTCGAATCAAGAGTGGCTTGTTCCGCCGGAAGACTTGACGCTATTGGAAGATGAGGTGCATGTCTGGAGGGCGTCAATGGAGCAGCCGGAGGCGACCATACAAAACTTGCGACAGATACTAGCGGCGGATGAGCTTGTCAAAGCCGGGCGGTTTCATTTTGAGAAAGACCGCAAGTCTTTTATTGTGGCGCATGGACTGCTGAGAACGCTGCTGGGCTGTTACTTGCATATGCATGCGGATCGAGTACGTTTTTGTGTGAATAACTACGGTAAGCCCTCACTTGATCCGTCTGTACATGAACAGCCACTGAGCTTTAACATGTCGCATTCCCATAAACTGGCTCTCTATGCTTTTACCTTCCAGCGGCAGGTTGGTATTGACGTGGAGTATATGCGCGCGGAAGTCGATTTTGAGGGGGTGGCCAGGCACAGCTTTTCGCCTGTTGAACAAGGTGTACTGCACACGCTGCCCATCGAAGCCAGGAAACAGGTGTTTTATAACTGTTGGACGCGCAAAGAGGCTTATATTAAAGCGAGAGGTATGGGCCTTTCCCTTTCGCTTGACCTGTTCGATGTGTCAATGAGGTCAGACGAACCTGCCGCGCTGCTCACTAGCCGGGAGGATGCGCGGGAGACGGGTCGTTGGAGGTTTGAGGAACTGATGCCGGGGGATGGGTATGCTGGGGCGCTCGTGGTAGAGGGGGATGGGTGGCAACTGCATTGTTATCGCGCGGAGCTTTTTTTGTGAACTGGCTCACAGTTGCGCGCTTTCTTCTCTGCTATACTTGGCTCATTCTACCCGATCTTCAAGCATAGAAAACACCTTTCGGCTTACGTTGAATATTGCAAGACTGCCGCCAACCATTTCAACCAGATCGCCTTTCAGGCCCAAATGACCATTCTAAAAGGCGACCGTGGTGGCCTGGCCTTTCTTGTAAACAATGCTCAAAAGACCTTCTATTACTTTGGTATTGGGCAGGATGGCTCATACATCCTTGACCACTTCAAAGGGGAAGAGGCTACTATCCTCCTGAAAGGCGATGCCAGTACGCTTATTCATACCGGTTTCAATCAGCCCAACCTGGTCGCTGTAGTGCTAACTGGGAATAATGTTGATCTTTATGTCAATATGCAGTTGATAGTGCATGCCAGCAATATTGATTATAGTCAAGGCGGTGTGGTGGGCCTTGCCGCCCAGGATCGCACTCGCCCGACCGAGGTTGTTTTCAATGATGCGAAGATCTGGCCATTGCCATAGCTGATCCCTCTGGTAAAAAGGCTTACCAGAGGGAAAATCTTGCGGCAAAACGCGCGCATGCTGCATAGGGCTTTAATTGACAACGCGCCTGTGGAACGTTTTTACGCCGAGGAAAAAGAAGGCGATGACGGTCACACTCAGTCCCAGGAGTACCCAGCCCATGGCGAGTGTGGGAAGCGCGTGACCTCCGGGTAGGGTAGGAACCATGGCGGAGCGCAGTCCCTCGGCAGCATAGGTGAGCGGGTTGAAGAGTGTGATGATCTGGAACCACTTGATCGAGTCGAGCGATCCCCAGGGATAATAAGTGCAGCCTGTAAAGATGAGGGGCGTGAAGATCAGGGAAAACATCAAGCCGATTTGTTCCGGCTTGATGGTCGTGCCGATGAATAGACCCAGGCTGGCTCCAACAAAGGCAGTTAGTACCATGATGCCGATGAGGGTGCCTATAGCGTCGCTGCGTACCTGGTATTCGCTTCCCAGTATCCAGTAAGCAAGTGGGAAAATGAACGCGCCCGCCACCAGGCCGCGCATGGCCGCGAAGATGACCTTTTCGACCGCGACCAGGTTAACGGGCAGGGGTGCGAGCAAGCGATCATCGATCTCGCGCGCGAAGCCCAGGTCTAAGACCAATGGCAAGGTAACGCCCTGCAACGCTGTCAGGACGATGGTAAAGGCGACGATGCCTGGCAGCAGTATGGCGGCGAAACCTGGACGCGCAAACCCAATGCTCGGCAGGACTTTGCCGAAGATGAAGAGGAGAAACAAGGGTTGTAAGAGCACCTGCACCAGGAAGGCGATAAACTCGCGCCCGGTAACGACCAGGTCGCGGCGCAGGATTGCCAGGAATGCCGTGAGCGCTATGCCGAAACGGCTCCTTGTATGTACTGATTGTGTGGTGGTCGTTGTGGTAGCCATCAGCGTAAATTCCTTCCAGTGAGGTAGATGAACACGTCTTCGAGGCTGGGGCGCGCGATGTGCAGGTCGTGCAGTTCGACATCGTTTTCCGCTACCGCCTGGGTTGCCTGCACTACCAGAGCGCCAGCGTTTTCAGCGTAGAGGCGGAACAGGGTGATATCTTGCTGCCCATCCTCTTGATCTTGCACCGGTACCTCCTCCACTTTGACTGCTCCCGGCAGGGCACGGAGGGTATCGAGCAGACGACTGCTGGCGGTTGTCTCTTTGTGCGCTGTACCTGTAGAAATCAGTTCGGGAATGCGTACGCGCAGCTCCAGGCGTGTGCCGCCGGGGATGAGCTTCTTGAGTTCAACCGAGGTGTCCAGTACGAGAATTTTCCCGTAATCCATGATGGCAATGCGTTCACAAAGCTGGTCGGCCTCTTCCATGTCGTGGGTGGTCAACAGGACGGTCGTGCCCTGTGCATTGAGAGAACGGATGCGGTCCCATAGGAACAGACGCGATTGCGGATCAAGGCTGTTGGTTGGTTCGTCCAGGAAAAGCACGTCAGGGGAGTGCATCAAAGCGCGGGCCAGCATAAGACGCTGGGCCATGCCGCCTGAATAGCGGCCCACCATCTCTTTGGCGCGATCACCCAGGCCCAGTTCTTTGAGCAGGGTGTCGGCGCGAGCGTTCCGTTCGGTGCTGGACATACCGTGATAGCTGGCGTGGAAGGTGAGTATCTCACGGGCGCGCAAGCTGCGGTCCAGGTTGCTTTGCTGCGGCACCACGGCGATACGCTGCTTGACGCTCATGGGGTCTGCCACTACGTCGATGCCCATGATGTGCGCGGAACCACTGGTTGGGAGGATACCGGTGGTGAGTACGCCAATGGTGGTTGTTTTGCCCGCTCCGTTGGGTCCGAGCAGGCCGAAAATTTCGCCGCGCCGCACGGAATAAGAGATGTCATCTACGGCGTTGACGCTGGCGCGAGGGTAGCGTTTTACCAGCTTGGTGACATCGATAGAAATGGGCTGTTCGGGATTGTCTGCCATAAAACATTCTCACTTTACATGATGGGTGGTATGCATTTAGATGTCTAAAATTTCTACGTCGTCCCCCTTGAGATAGCGCACGATGGTATCGTACAACTCTTCGGGAATGTTTTCCTTGAGGTCATCCAGGGTATCGTAAACATCCAGGCGTAGCTCGTCATCTTCATAATAAGATGACCAATCGTTGGACGATTGATCTCCGTGTGACCAATCCCAATCCCAGTCCCAATTGCCACCTTTGCCTGATTTTTTTGACCCGCGGTGAGACCAGTTCGACCAGCTGGCCTGGTTTTTGGTGTAGACGGCAAAGCGGCCCTTGGCTGTCTGGTAGACGATCATCGTGAGCATGCGAATGTCGTTGCTGATGCGCAGGCGTCTTTTTGCGATCAGGCGTCCTCGAAACTGTTGTTGCAGGTATGGACGACCTTTGCCCACTTTGACGGTAATATCCTCATACCCGCTTACCTTTGCTTCCTCTCGTTCGACAAAGCTGCGCAGAGCGTGCGCAATGGCGGCAGAGAGGTTGTCCCCTGCCAGTTTTTGCGCTTTCTCGAAGATGGGCACATCGGCATCTGCAACATAGATGGTTCGGTTGGGCATAATAGGTACTCCTTGTCGTAGCAACTGTTCCATAGTTGATGCTCCTGGTGTCACTATAGGCTTTTTGCAGCTTTCTGATGAGTAATATAATATATGTATACGTATATGTCAAGAAGGAGATAAAGTCACTGGTCAACAACAAAGGGAGATAAAGTCAGATCATGAGGGCGGCCGCAAGGGTGCGCTCGTACAATACACAAAAGCGCTTTCTGCTTGATCCGCCCGTATATTGTACGGGCGCACCCTTGCGGTCGCTCTCTGAAAGAGGTTAACTGAATCATTGCCAGGCCAATGGCATCCTGGAAGAGGTTAACTAGCAATTTGACCTCTTGCTACCTGTCCCTTACAATAGAAGCAGCTACACATACCAGAAATTTTTCATCGTGTTGAGGAGAATTCATGAAAATACGTAAAGCTGTACTCCCTGTAGCCGGCCTTGGGACGCGGGTGCTGCCGGCCAGCAAAGTCATACCAAAAGAGATGCTGCCAATTGTCGATAAACCGACATTGCAATACATTGTAGAGGAAGCCGTTGCGGCTGGGGTCGAGGAAATTATTTTCGTGAACAGCCGCAGCAAGCGTAGTATCGAAGATCACTTTGACCAGTTTCCTGAATTGGAGGCAACGCTGGAGCGCAAGGGCAAGAGTAGAGAGCTGGAGGAACTGCGCGCGCTCCAGACGATGGCGACGTATGTGACGGTACGCCAGCCGCAGCCTCTTGGGCTGGGTCATGCTGTGTTATGCGCCAAAGAGCTGGTTGGCGATGAGCCATTCATCGTGATGCTGGGTGATATTTTGATACCACCCGAGACGCCTTGTCTACCGGATCTGATCAAGGTGTATGAACGCTACGGCGGCTCAGTTCTCTCGCTCGTACCACTACCCCCTGAAGTTATCCCGACGTATGGTATTGCCGCCGTGCAAGAACTTGGCGATGACGCGCTGAAAGTAACCCACCTTGTGGAGAAGCCAAGCCTTGAAGAGGCTCCCTCTGATCTTGGCGTTTATGGGCGTTACATTCTGACGCCCGATATCTTCGCGCTGTTGGAGCAGACACCTCCTGGCAAAGGTGGAGAGATTCAGGTGACGGATGCCATCGAGATGCAGGCCAAAGCGGGCAATTGTTATGGCCTGCGTGTTAACCACATCCATCGCCTTTGCGCTGAAGCGACCTGACATGGCTGCTGATTTGCGCGAATATATGCGACAGGTATTAAATCAAGAATAGCAGTGGAGAGGCGCGCCAAAGCGCTTCCCTACAATCACGACAATGGTATCCACACGGTATTGGCATCACCACACGCGTGGATATGTAATCCATCGACCTGCATATCCATTGAGGCGCAGTTGAACAACATGGGTGCGCTGGGCGGCCTGGGTGCGACGTAATGCTGAAAGCCGTCGGTGACAGTACATGTTCCATTGACGTTCTTCAACGAAAAATTGTTAATAGTGCCTGCATCCAGTCCATTTTGTTCATAGATGAGCGTAGCTCGCTGGCACTGCTTGTACGCCTGGTAGAAGCAGTGTTCGACCTGTGCCGCGATAGCTTTATCCTCTGGCGCCAGGCCATTGAGTCTGTTATGCAGTGTGCCACATTTTTGCACCTGCGCAGGTGTAGTTGCCGTTGGCCCTGGCTGTCCACTCCCGCTGGTAGTGGTACCGCAGGCTGCCAGTAG
>VBFM01000146.1:0-13200 GCA_005882595.1 Chloroflexota bacterium | reverse complement strand
TGCAAACCGGTGGCAGCTGCGCCGACCGCTGCGCCAATGAAGCCTGCCTCGGTAATGGGAGTGTCGAGTACGCGCTCGCGCCCGAACTCCTGAACCAGCCCCTTGGTCACACCCAGTACACCACCCCAGGCATCCTCGCTCTCAAAACCGGTGACGGTGGCCCCGCCTGCAACATCCTCGCCCATCAAAATAACGCGCGGGTCGCGGCGCATCTCCAGGCGCATCGCTTCGTTGATTGCCTGGGCATACGTCATCTGACGAATTGCGACAGCCATTGTCTCCTCCTTCTCCTTTCGTCCTGCCTGAGTGCTCCGCAGAAGTCCCCCGGACTTCTTTGCTAGCTACGCAGTAGCGTTGGCAGGACGGATAGGTGCCGATATGTTTGGGTTAGGGATACTTCACATAGACATCGGTCAGCGCCTCTTCCGGCGATGGATAAGGCGCAGCTTCCCCAAATTCCCAGGCAAGGTCGATAGAGTCCTGCACCTTTTTGTCAATCGCGTCCATCTCCCTGGCCGTAGCAATACTACGCTCTACAAGAGCGCGGCGCAACGATTGGATGGGGTCGCGGGCGTGGTAGGATTCTTCCTCCTCTTTGGTGCGATAGGTGATGGTGTCTCCCTCGAAGTGGCCGTGATAGCGATAGGTCTTGCACTCGATCAGGCTTGGGCCATCTCCTCGACGAGCGCGCGCAACGGCCTCGCCAGCTGCCTCGTACACTGCGAAGACATCTAGCCCATCGACAGTAACCCCTGGCATGTTGTACCCTGCCGCCCGGTCAGCGATATCACGGCAGCTCATGTGATAAGTGACGGGGGTGGATTCAGCATAGCCGTTGTTTTCGGCAACGAAAATCACCGGCAGTTTCCAGATACCGGCGAGATTCAGCCCCTCGTGGAAGGTACCCTGGTTTCCGGCGCCATCTCCAAAGAAACACACCGCTACCTGGCCTTTCCCGTTGTACTTTGCGGTAAGCCCCGCTCCATCCGCGAGGGGGAATCCACCGCCCACGATGCCATTGGCTCCGAGCATGCCTTTATTCACGTCCGCGATATGCATTGAACCGCCCTTGCCCCGGCAGGCTCCCGCTTCGCGGCCCAGCAGTTCTGCCACCATCTCGCGCAAACTCACCCCTTTGGCGATGCAGTGCCCATGACCACGATGATGGCTGGTAATATAGTCATCATCCGTGAGGTGCGCGCACACACCAACGGCGACCGCCTCTTCACCGGCATACAGGTGCACGAAACCGGGCAATTTCCCTGAAGCGAACTCTTTGCTGGCGCGTTCCTCAAACTCGCGAATCGTCTTCATCTGCTCGTACATGTGAAGCAGTTGGGATTTATCCAGCGCCTGTGCGCTCACGCCTCTGCCCTGCTTAGTTGCCATAGCTGCAAACCTCCTGACTATTGAGTTACTTGCGACAACAGTCTACAAGCAAGACGCTATTCAAGACATTACTCAACCTGCTTACGGCTCAGGTGACCGGCTAAGGCTGCTCCTTCCAATGTGGCAGGAACATCAACAACATACGGCCCATCAGCACAAAGCTGAACCTCTACAATAGATGCTGGGGACAGTTCGATCTCGCGCTCGCCATCAAGCGCAAGTGTTCCGGTTCCAGAGTGGAAACGCACGACATCATCCATTGCCAGCCACCGGTGTTCGGCGACACCGACCCAGGTGACGAGGCCGGGAGCCAGGGGGACAAGAACCTCGGGGCTATCAGCCCCGAGCACGATGTGCATCCCAGTACACTCGCCTCGTGCGTAGCTGGAGTCCAGGAGCGCACCGCCGAGCGCTGAAAAGCCAATAGCCCCTGGAATCACGCGCGCAAGCACCACCTCGCGCACAACCGAGGTGTCCCAGAGCGCCCGTGCGCCCACGAAGGGCAATGAGGAGACAACCACATCTACCAGCGCGCTCTCAACTGCTACGCCGTCGATGTGCACTTCCAGGCGGGGCACCTGCCTGATAACTGCCTTCCCGTCTCTCATGTTACGAGCAACCAGCCCCGCCGCCATCCCGGCAATCGTCCCCTCTAAAAAGGTTGGAAAGACGTTGTTGGTGCCCGTCGAGATGGGAACAAGAGGAACCGCGCCGCATCCCCTGGCCACCGCCCGGTTCGTGC
Organism: Chloroflexota bacterium; assembly: GCA_005882595.1. Lineage (GTDB taxonomy): Bacteria > Chloroflexota > Ktedonobacteria > Ktedonobacterales > Ktedonobacteraceae > VBFM01. The sequence continues at coordinate 11,069 of VBFM01000146.1, read as the reverse complement.
CATCCCCACCAAGCGTGATGATACAGCCTGCACCCAGGGCGGCCAATTGCTGTGCAGCGCGAGTGGAATCGGCGCTGGTACCCAGCACGGGCATCTCCAGGGGCGCCGCCTCGAGTGAGAAAGTGTGATCATTTAGCGCGGTGAGAGCGCGAGGCAAAATGCCGAAGTCATGTTCCGGCATGTACGCTACACGTCGAATACCTACAGCTTCCAGTGCCACCAGCACGCGACGCACAATTGCCGTCTTCTCGTTATTATCAAAGACGGTGCCGTGAGCAACAAGCCGGCGAATATCACGCCCGGAGGCGGGATTAGCAATGATACCAACCAGAGGTGAAGACATAAACAGGTCGCTTTTCTTTGAGATGCTCAAGAGATGCGTTCAAAGGATGCGCTACCCAACAATACACATGGTAAGTAAAAACGCTACAAAAGTCAATCCCTCGTATTCCTTCCCCTCTTGCAAGCCAGCGGGCTCGCCCCTGATTACCAGCGGCGAGCTGAGCTTCCCTTTACCTTGCTCTGAGAGGTGCGACGCCTATCTGATCCCCTCTGGATAGAGTTTGTAGACTTCGGCGTCGTGCGTAGGCAGTATGTGCTTGCCATCCCTGGCGATGCGACGCAGCCCCGCCATCACGTCCTCCAGGTTGATGTAGTAGCCGAAAGGCACCTGCTGCTTGACATTAATGGCTGCGATGTAGGCAGCATCGCCAGTGATGATGGCGGTTCCCGAAGGGACCTCAACGTAGATCATCTGGTGCGCCGGTGTATGCCCACGGGTTGTGACGGTGCGGATGCCGGGGAACAACTCGCTTTCTCCATCGAGCAACTCGACGCGATTCCAGATCTCACCGACCAGCTTGGCGATGTCCTGGCGATCGTAGAAGGGAACTGGAAAAAGCGGCGCTGCTGCGTACTGCAATTCGGCCCTTTGGACAAGAATCCGCGCGTTTGGCAACTGATCATCGAGGCCACAATGGTCCAGGTGAAGGTGGGTATGGACCAGGTAGCCAATGTCCGCGGGCTTGAGGTTGTACCTGGAGAGCTGAGCTTCGAGGGTCTGCTCTGAGGATTGACGGGCATTAAGTCCAGAGTAAGCCTTCACATCCTCGGCACTTCGAAAGCCTGCGTCAACCAGAATTGGCTTGTCGGCTCCAGTGATGAGCCAGGACGTGGCCGGGACATACGTGGGGTTCCCGCAATTAGTCTGCCAGACCATGAAGCTGAAGTCAACCTCTACCTCCCCCAGGTTCAGTGGGTAAATAGCCAGAGACATAGTATTTTCCTCCTCTTTGGCGGGTATGTGTGCTTGCACATCGTTATGCGGCACTTGCTGGTAGATGGTTCTCTATAACCAGGCTGAATGGCTGGCGGAACTGGCGAGACTCCGTCACGCTCGGAATTTCACTTGTCTGCTTGAAGCCCGGCACCTCCCTGGATTGTTAGTCCATGAGCATCACAACTGCTTTTTTTCTTCCGAGAATGATCTACGAAGCACTGATGGACCTGGACTCGCCAAAGTTCGGCATCACCTCGCGAGCGAAGCGTTTAAGCGAGGCATGCACGCGCTCAGCCTGGAGTGCTCCAAAGTCTACCAGGATCATGAGGTGATTCATGCCCGCGGCTTCAAGCTCCCGGATTCGGCTACTCACCTGCTCAGTGTCACCAAACAGGATGAGTCCTGCTGTATCCAGTTCGTCATAACTGCGCTGCTTTGCATAGAGTCGGCTACGCACGTACCGGTTGAGCGCTTCCTCAGCCTCTGCCCGGGCAGCGCCCGGGCTTTCTGACACGTAGGTGTGGAGAGCTACGGCTATATCAGGCCTTTCCGCATTAGCCGTTTCGGTATAGCCTCGATAGTGCTCGTCGATCACGCTCTTGAGGTCGTCTTTCGTCTCGCTGGTTGCATAGGGGATGAGCATGATATTCTGGCCCTGCTTGCCTACGTGGTAAGCAGCCTCCTGACGGAGGATCGCGATCCACAGCGGGGGATGCGGCTTCTGGAGAGGGAGCACCGCAATGCGGGTATGCTCGACGTGGTGGTAGAGGCCGTGATAGGAAAATGGTTTACCCTCCCAGGCCTGCATCATAATCTTCAGCGCTTCGTCAAAGCGAGCCCGCTTCTCCCAGGGTGCAAGATAGAACCCCTCGAATTCGTGTTTCAGATAGCCGGAACCAACCCCGAGGACAAGCCGGCCACCAGTCATCTGATCAAGCATAGCATACTCTTCGGCAGCCGCAAGAGGCTGGTGAAACGGCAGTACGGCGACCGCAACGCACAGTCCGATCTGCTTCGTTCGCTCGGCAGCAGCTCCTAGAAGCGTGGGGGGTGAGGGTACAAGCCCATACTCATGGAAGTGGTGTTCGGCCAGAAAGAACGCCGAAAAGCCAAGCTCGTCAGCCAGTTCGATCTCGTCCAGGATTTGAGCATACAACTCGCGGATCGTCCGCGGTTCCTCTGGGTAGTGATCCGCGACGGAAAAGATACTGAATCGCATTGGCATCTCCTCTAAGGCAAGTATAGCACCTACACATCAGGCGAACAAGTCCTGCAGCTGACCACTTCTTGAGAGGAGCCATTGACATTCATAAATTCCTCAATGTATGATGTACATGTACTCAACACAACCAAGTTCCATTTCCCTTCTTGTAGCGCAGAATTTGTTTACTTCCTTTCAATCCTGCATCTATAACCGTTCTACCCCGTAGTATCCAAAGGAGGACGCGCCTATGGAAATTCGCAGATTGGACCACGCGGCTTTGCTGATCAAAGATGTTGAGCGATCACGCCGTTTTTATGGCCAGGTACTTGGCATGGAGGAAGTGCCCCGCCCGAGCAATTTTACTTTCCCTGGTGCCTGGTTCCGTAAGGGACGTGCAGAGATTCACCTGATCGGTGAATCTGAGCCTGGACGTGCTGCCCAGGTGCAACCTGGTGGTTACCGCCCCGATGAACTGTCCGTTGGCTATGCTGCGCATTTTGCCTTCGAGGTCGCCGACCTGGAAGAGGCACGCCGGCACTTGCAGGCTCACAACGTTGCAATCGTGGGTGGGCCGCGCCCTCGCGGTGACGGTGTTCTACAGATGTACATCTGCGACCCTGATGGCTATATCGTAGAGTTCTTTGTTTGGGAGAAGTAATATGAAACCGCCCAGATTCCGTTATTTTGCTCCGCAGAGTGTCGAAGAGGCGCTGACACTCTTAGCTGAACACGCAGAGGAGGCGCGGGTACTGGCAGGGGGCCAGAGCCTCGTCCCGCTGATGAATATGCGCCTCGCCCATCCAAGTGTGCTCGTCGATATCAACGGCATCAGCGAACTGGCTTATGTGCGTCCCTGGGATGGTGGCCTGGCGCTCGGCGCCATAACCCGCGACGCGACCATCGAGCGCGACGCCAGCGCCGCGGCGCGCCTGCCGCTGCTCGTAGAAGCTGCTCACAGCGTTGGGCACCCTGCCATCCGCAATCGCAGCACTGTCGGCGGCAGCATTGCTCACGCCGACCCCGCTGCCGAATTACCAGCCGTGATGCTCGCCCTGAATGCAGAATTTGAGGTTCGTAGCCGCTCCGGTAGTCGTACCGTATCTGCCCAGGATTTCTTCAAGGGCTACCTCTCGACCGATCTCAAAGAGGGTGAGTTGTTGACAGAACTGCGGGTTCCCGGCCTGCCTGCGAGAGCCGGAAGTGCCTTCGTAGAGTTTTCTCGCCGGGAGGGTGACTACGCTCTGGCAGGTGTCGCAGCCATCATAGCGCTGGACGAAGATGGTACGATTGCCGACGCCCGCCTGGGGCTGTGCAGTGTAGGCCCCGCACCTGTGCGCCCTCAAGCTGCAGAAGCGCTACTGCGCGGGCAGCGCCCTGATGATGAAGCCTGGGCTGCCGCTGCTGCTGCCGTCGTTGCCGTACTGGACAATCCGCTCTCCGATATTCATGGCTCTGCCGACTATCGCCGCCACCTGGCTGGCGTCCTGACCAGCCAGGCTTTAGCCACAGCCGCAACGCGAGCAGAAAGGAACCGATGATGCAAGACGAAGATTTTGTGACGATACGCTTGACAGTCAATGATGTAACCCATCGCCTGGTGGTCGAACCGCGACGTTTGTTAGCGGATGTGTTGCGCGAGGATTTGGGATTGACCGGAACCAATCTGGGCTGCGAACACGGTGCCTGCGGCTCCTGTACCGTGCTGGTGGATGGACAGAGCGTGTCGTGCCTGATGTTTGCAGTGCAGGCAAACGGTCACGAGGTGATGACGGTGGAAGGCCTGGCTCGCAACGGGCAGATGCATCCGCTCCAGAAGGCTTTCTGGGAGCAACACGGCCTCCAGTGTGGCTTCTGTACGCCTGGCTTCCTGATGACCGCCTATGAGTTGCTGCAACACAACCCTGACCCAGGCGAGGAGGAGATTCGCAGCGCCCTGTCGGGTAATATCTGTCGCTGTACTGGCTATCAGCACATTGTCAATGCTGTAAGAGCCGCGGCGCAGGCTCTTGCACAGACTACCGCTGAGCCATCGGGCACTGCCGTCTGATCAGTAGTAAGGACATTCTCTTAACCAGACCTGCAACGGACTGCGTCCTACCGCTTCGCGGTCAGCAGGTCTGATCAGTAGTAAGGAGAAACACACCATGACGACTACAACCAATCAACACACATGGATCGGCAAAGACATCAAGCGGCACGAAGACCCGGCATTACTGATGGGTACAGCTATCTATACCAACGACGTAAGCCTGCCCGGCATGCTTCACGCCGCTGTACTACGCAGTCCGTATGCACATGCTCGCATTGTCAGCATAGATACCAGTGCTGCGAAGAAGTTGCCCGGCGTCTACGCGGTACTGACAGGTCGCGAGGCGACCGAGGTGATTGGTCCGCTGCCAGCCTTTTGCGCCGAGCCGGTCGTCGAGCACGCGATTGCCGTAGAGAAGGTGCGCTATGCCGGTGAGGCAGTGGTAGTCGTGGCTGCCGAGAGTCGCTATATTGCTGAGGATGCCCTGGAACTGGTACAAATCGAATGGGAGTCATTGCCGCCCGTGATCGATGTGCTGGAAGCCATGAAGCCGGATGCGCCAAAGGTGCATGAGAATCTCCCCTCGAACATCGTCTTCGAGCACATCTTCACCTTTGGCGATGTGGATGGGGACTTCGCCCGTGCAGATCATATCATTAAACGCCGCCTGCGCTGGCCTCGCGCTACGGCTGCACCGATGGAACCAGCCGGAGCGGTCTGCCAGTACGACTCAAGCAGCGGTCGCATGGAGGTCTGGTCGAACACCAATATGCTCAACTATGTAGGGTGGCTTATTGCGGGCACGCTGAAGCTGCCACCACACATGGTGAACTTTCATCCTATGTACACCGGTGGCAGCTTCGGTAGCAAGCATGTGGTGAGTAAAGCGATCGCTATCGCTGGCGCACTGTCGAAGGTTACCGGGCACCCGGTCAAGTTCATGGAAGACCGCATTGACAACCTGGCAGCGAATGATAGTCAAGCCCCTGATCGTATCTATGACGCCCAACTTGGCGTGACCAACGACGGCAAGTTTCTGGGCCTGCGCCTGTATACCATAGACGATTATGGCGCCTATTTCGTATTCGCTATCACGGGTAATACCAACATGATGTCACAGATCAGCGGCCCATACACCATCGGCAGCGTTGAGACGGGCATCAAGGCGGTTCTGACCAACAAGAATCAGCAGGGGGTATTCCGGGGAGCGGGTTCGGACGTTGGCAACTGGGTGCTCGAGCGGCTGGTAGATGCTGCCTCCGATGAGCTGGGCATCGATGGCATAGAATTGCGCCGCCGGAACTTGATCCAGCCCGATCAATTTCCCTACAAGATGCCGACAGGCAATGTCTACGACAGTGGGAACTATCCGTCTGTGCTGAATATGGCGCTGCAACACGCTGACCTGGACTACTGGCGACAGGAGCAGGAACGCGCACGTCAGCAGGGGCGCTACATTGGTATTGGCCTGGCTACGTGCCAGCAGCGCAGCACGTACAGCGCGACCGAGTTCTGGTTCCATAACCCTGCTCCCGCCACGGGCCTCACGAGTACTCCTGAGAGTGCGCGCATTGGCATTGGACCTGCCGGCGGTATTACCGTCACCTTGTTTTCCCCGTTCTGGGGCAACAGTCCCGAAACCGTCGCGGCGCAGGTGGTGGCCGAGGAGTTCGGCGTAGACCCGAGCGAGGTCAGCGTCACCTATGACAGCACGTACCATGGGTTGCCCGGTGCCGGCCCCGGCGGCAGCCGCATGACCGTCATGCTCTCAGGGGCGCTGCACGGTGCAGCGGCCAAAATCAAAGAGAAGATGTTCAAGATCGCAGGCCATCTGCTGGAAGCGAACCCGGATGATCTGGTGCTGCGCGAGGGACGGGTGTGGGTCAGAGGCACCGAGCGCTCGTTGAGCCTCGCCGATATCGGTATGAAGGCCTACTGGTACAAGTTCGATTTACCCCCCGGTATAGAGAGCGGCCTGGAGGGCAGCTTTACCTACGACCATCCCTATACCACGCCACCTTCCGAAGACCGCAAAGACCTCGGTGCGTTCTATCCGATTATGAGTCACGCCACCCATATCCCCATCGTGGAAGTCGACATCAAAACAGGTGAAGTCAAATTCCTCAAATATGTTGCAGTACATGATGTCGGTACGGTGGTGAACCCGCGCTCGCTGCAAGGGCAGATTCACGGCGGCATCGCCCAGGGCATCGGTGTCTCGTTATTCGAAGAAGTGCGTTACAGTCCCGAAGGACAGAACCTGACGGCCACCTTCAATGACTACCTGCTGCCGACCGCTCCGGAGGTTCCAAATATCGAAGTCTACCACCACGAGACACCCTCACCTTTTACTGCGTTTGGTGTCAAAGGAGGGGGCGAAGGTGGGCGCATGGTTGCACCACCAGCAGTGACACGAGCGGTGGAAGACGCTCTCGCGCCTTTCGGCATCAGGATCGACGAATTGCCAATCACGCCGGAGAAGATCGTCAAGTGGGTGGCGCAGGCCCAGACACAGAGTTCGTAGGTTATGATTATGTACTCTAACGGAGGCAAATCTATGCCCAGGCTCATTGATCTTTCGCAGGAGATTTACCAGGGAATGTTTGTCTATCCCGGGCACTTGAAGACCGCCATCTGGGAATACCATTCGCACGAGGAGACGGCCAGGAACTTTGAGGGAGGCTTCTCTTATCAATCCAGGGGTCTCTTAATGAGCGATCATGGCCCGACCCATGTCGATGCCCTGAGCCACCTGGATCCCCGCCCTGAGGCTCCTCCGATTGATAAAATGCCCCTCGATCTGTTCTATGGCGATGCCACCTGTATCGATGTCTCGCATAAAGAGCCGCGCACTTACATCAGTGCCGCTGATATCGACGAGGCTATCGTCAGGTCCGGCGCTGATGTCCGTATGGGCGACGTCCTGCTCTTCTACACCGGCGCGTTCAATCGCTTTCATGGCACAATAGAGTATCTCAGCCAGTACCCCGGTTTAGACGAATCGGGCAGTATGTGGCTGGTTGAAAAGGGCATCAAGATATTCGGCGTGGATTCCCCCAGCCCGGACAATCCTGCCAGTCGTACGTATCCATGCCACATGATGTGCCGCAAATATGGCATCACGCACTACGAAAACCTGGCGAACCTGGACCAGGTAGTCGGTAAGCGTTTCACCTTTATGGGTTTCCCCCTGCGCATCCGCGCAGGTACTGGTTCGCCAGTGCGAGGCGTAGCGTCGTTGAGTGATTGATAATTTGTATCACATTTCTCTCGGAGAGAATGAAGGCAGGCACACAGATGAGACACGATGTTACTTTCCCAAGCGAAGGCTTAAACTGTGCAGGCTGGCTTTATGTGCCAGACGACTTGAAGAGCGGCGAGCGGCGTCCTGCGATTGTCATGGCACACGGCTTCAGCGCTGTGAAGGAGATGTACCTCGACAACTTTGCGGAGGTGTTTGTCGCTGCGGGCTTCGTCACCCTGGTCTTTGATTATCGGAATCAAGGAGCATCGGAAGGGACAGCGCGCGGGCGTATCATCCCTGCTGAGCAACACGAGGACTACCGCAACGCAATCACCTGGGTCTCCCTGCGGCCAGAAGTGGATGCCTCGCGTATTGGTGTGTGGGGCTCGTCCTACAGTGGGGCGCATGTCCTGCATCTGGCCGCATTTGATAAGCGCATCAAGGCTGCCGTCGCGCAGGTCCCCTTGGTCAGTGGCTGGCAGAATGCGCAGCGGTTGATCCGCGTGCAGCGCTACACAGAGGGAACAGTGACCACTATTCCGGTGGTTGCACCGGAGGGTCAGCCCTGTGCCCTCCCCACGCCCGATTCCTACGAGTGGTTCACTGCCACTGGTCAAACCAGGGCGCCTAACTGGCGCAACGAAGTCTCCCTGGAGTCGATGGAGAAGTTCCTGGAGTACAATCCGGCAGCCAACATCCACCTGATCTCCCCTACCCCCTTATTACTGGTGGTCGCGGACCACGATACCCTCACACCGGCAGATCTGGCTATCGCCGCCTATGAAAGGGCGCTCGAACCCAGGTCGCTGGTCTTGGTGAAAGGGCCGCACTTTGGTGCCTACACGGAACCAGGGTTTTCCCAGTCGGCTCCTCCCGCGGTGGAGTGGTTCAAGCGGCATCTGCTCTAGATGTAAGTTGAAGCTTCTGCCATGACCACCAGGCAAAGTGTGATTTGACATAATTCAATGAACTTCGTCAAATCACACTTTGCCTGGTGGTCATGTTGGCTCTTATTGTCCGGCAACAGCAGAGGTCTGTTGAGGACGCACCACATAACCACTGATCCGCTCGAAGGCGTGTGCCGCTCGCAGCACGGTTGCCTCATTCCATTTCCTGCCTACCAGCATCATTCCTACCGGTAGCCCATGTGAAAGCCCGCAGGGGATCGTCATTGCGGGATGGCCAGTCACATCAAATGGGCAGGTGTTCGCGATCATCTCTAAGGCCCTGGTAACTCGCTCTTCACGCGTGGCATCGGCGGGCGGTATCCTGGTAGCTTTCATAGGCAGCGTTGGCAGGACCAGTAGATCAACGGATTGCAAAGCATCATCGTAGGCTTTCGTGAGGGTGCGGGCCAGGTTTTGCGCCTTGGCATAGTAGCGTCCGTGATAGCGATCCTGCATATACTGACCCAGCAGCATGACCAGCTTGACGGTATCAGAGAGGTCGTCGGCGCGCGTGATCCGTCCACGCGCATACGCGTTCAGGAGCGAGGTGCTGTAATGCCCTTTCCAGTTGGTGCCCATACTATTGCCACGTACCATCAACATGGTCGCTCCCTCCACCGCGATGCCATTCCAGATATGGATGCCGTCGCGATGCAATGGAATAGAGATCTTACTGACCTGTGCTCCCAGCTGGGTGAAACGCTGCGCCGAGGCTTCGACCAATGCATCCGCATCTTGCTCAGAAAGGCCAGGCCACCCGAATCCCTCGGCCACGATGCCGATGCGCAGCCCCTGGGTATCGTTGGCGAGAGCCTGGGTATATGCCTCAACTTTGACATCCTTCTGACGTGGGTCAAGGCCGTCATCGCCTGCAATGGCTTCCAGCAGCAGGGCAACATCGCGTGTGCTGGCGGCAATAGGCCCGGTGTGATCAAGTGTGAGTTCGATAGGAAAGACACCAGTGTAGGGGACAAGGCCATAGGTTGGCTTGAGGCCGTAGGCCCCACACCAGGCGCTTGGTATGCGAATCGAGCCGCCCTGGTCTCCACCGATCGCCATATCGCATTCACCGGCCACAACCAGTGCAGCGCTGCCACTCGATGAACCGCCTGCCGAGCGGGTATGATCGTGTGGATTGAGCACGGGACCGGTATCGGAGGTATGGCTGCCACCGGAGAAGCAGAGGTGCTCGCACACGGTCTTCCCGATAATTTCGCCGCCGGCATCCAGAATGCGGGTGACAATGGTGGCATCGAACTCCGGTACGTATCCCTCCAGCACTGAGGAGCCATTCATCATCGGCACGCCTGCGACACAGACATTGTCCTTGATAGCGATGCGCTTGCCTGCCAAAATTCCGGTCGAAGCGCCTTTGATGGAGCACTTTTGATACCAGGCGTTCAGCAGATTTTCCTCAGCGCTGGGGCGATAGCCGCCGGAACGTGGATAACGAACTGTTAACGCTGGCTCCGTAAGCTGGTCGATGCGCCGATACGACTCAAATGTGGCACTCATCAAACTGGCGAATGACTCGAGGTCTGCATCACTGAGATGCAAGTCGTAAGTTTGCGCGGTTTCGCGCAGTTGCTCAATGGTGGGTTTCGCTGGCATGTGCTTCTCCTTTCCATTTCGGAAGGCTACAAAAATACGGTTTGATGCCGGTCATTATGGCCCTCCAGGCTTTGCGAGAAAAGGCCGTCCACCGTTGAAACGATAGTGGACGGCAGGTGTCTTTCACCTCACCAATATTTGAAGCTCTGCTGGATCACGTATCGGAGTTCTTCGGCGTACTCGGCGACCTGAAAAGCATAACAGGCGTAATCAGCCGCCAGATACGGGATCAGGATGAGCGGCTCTCCTGTTCCCTGCTGGTCGTAGTTGATGGTGATCTCGTTTACCTGGACTTTTGGCATGCTGCCTTCTCCTTTCTTAACCAACTCTCTTGAGAGAGTGTTTGCTTACGCTGCCTTGTAAAGCGAGCCGCGCGCCTCTTTGATTAGAAAATACGCTGGCAGCGGACCGTGATGGTATTCACATCTGCACCTGCTGGTGGCTGTAACAGGGTAGGCGGGGGATTCACCGGTCTGCTCCCTGTGGCATGGTTCAGGCAGCCTGCCAGCTAGACAGGGTACAGTAAAACGCAACGAGCGTGAGGGGAGGTTTTCACCGTCCCCTGGCATTGTACCATATGCCCATGCCGAAAGCCTCTCTACATGTTCAAGGCTTGAAAGCCTTACAGGCAGGCACCATGGGCCACTGCTGCTCTACAGAGTTGTATCTCCTGCGGTTTCTTCAAACTCTACATCTATGCTCATGAAAGATAGATAACAGAGAGTAGGCGAAAGAAGATATTACTCCTTCTGTGG
>VBFM01000516.1:4920-5232 GCA_005882595.1 Chloroflexota bacterium | reverse complement strand
ACCATCGGTGTGGCTGTTATGGGCTCGATCATGACCAATGATTTTCAGAGTACGCTGCAGAGCAACCTCCCCCCGGCGCTGACACGACTTATCCACGCGAGCGGTCAGTCCCAACTCAATCCGCAGGCGCTGCTGGATCAAAGCACATTTGTACAGCTTCAGCACAGCTTCGCGCGGTTCGGCGCGCAGGGGATAGTTCTCTTCCACCAGTTCATCGAGGCGATCAAGGTCAGCCTCTCAAGCGCCATCACCGAGGTCTTCTTCCTGGGCTTCATCATTATGCTGCTGGGCTTGTTCGCGTGTCTCTTCCTG
>VBFM01000516.1:0-4881 GCA_005882595.1 Chloroflexota bacterium | reverse complement strand
CCTTGCTCGGCCTGACACTGGCATTGATGGCGCGCGAGGCCCAGAAGCCTGATGCCGATCCCCATGTCCTGGCAACACTCTCCAATGCCGTGAATGGGCGCTATCCCCATACCTGGAGCGATGAGGACCGCGCCAGGGCAGTCGCGCAGGATATCATCGAGCCACTATCGATTTCTCTACTGGCTTCCTCCCTTGGAAGTGGAGGCGGACAAAACAACGACATACAGGCAGCACAAGTAGTGCCGTCCGAGGCGAGCGATGCGCTCCCTGGCGGCTTTGTCGGATAAGGTACGTATGTAGCGTGAGCGTACATTCCTGGAAGAAACGCAAAACATGGAGGTTTCACACGTGCGAACAACGCATTTCACTCTTAGCAAGTACATCTGTGGAATGGTAGCCAGTCTCATCATTTTCCTGGCCGGAGGATGGTTGGTCCTGGCACCATTCGCGCTCGGCTACCAGCCCTATGGCGCTAGTTGGGATAGCCAGACGACCAACGACTTCGCGACCGGCATTCCCGTTGCGGTGCTGGCCCTCGTAAGCTTTGCCTTCTTTTTCGTCTCGCTGCTCGGTTCATTGCGCGCCGCTGGAATACTCGTGGCCCGCCAGCGTCCACAAGCACAGGCTGCGGTAGCGACCCAGGTACCTGCTGCGGTGCCGTCGGTCCCGGCGACGCAACAAAGCGATCTTGATCGAACGCTATCCACGCTGGCGGCAGCGCTTGCTGCCGATCTGACGGCCCGTCGCCAGGCAGGCAGCAATCAACTAAATCAAGTCAGCGATCAATCGACTGATCAAGCAATGAATAGCAGGAGGGATGCGTGATGAGTGTAAGAGATGCCATGAGGCGGCTGATCCCGCCTGGAAGCTATGTTCTGTTCCTGTTCTTCCTGACTGGTATCTGGGTTGCTATCTCGCCTTTTGTTATGACGACGCAGCCGTCTGGACAACACTGGATTGCTTCGACGGTCAATAACGTCGTGATTGGAACCATTTTAATAGTGGTGTCGCTATTCGGAATCCTGAGCTACCTGGTGTTCGCGTTGCGCGATCTGCTTGCCGAGGTGCAAGCACGCCAGGAAGTAGCAGAGCACACATCTCCTTCGGGAGAGTAATAGCCCTTTGCTCTGTTTGTTGTAGATGCAAGCGTGTGGCGGGGTCTCTCCTCGCCACACGCTTGCTCATTATCTAGAAGTCGACGATGCTACTCCGGGCATTTTTTGGTGATCAAAATGGTTACTACTAGTAAATAGAAGTATAGCGTGAGTGTTACCTTGTCTTCGCATCGGAGTATATTTAATGCATCGTCTTCATTTGAATCCTAAAGTGAGTGTGAGTGTTGTCTTCGTCGCTGCTTTGTTCATGAGCATCATGGATACGACGATCGTCAATGTGGCCCTGCCTTCGCTGGGGCGTGAGTTACATACCCCCAGTACCGCTCTCGACGCGGTCGTAGTTGGATATCTGATCAGCCTGGCCGCCGTCATCCCCGCTTCTGGATGGTTGGGTGACTGCTGGGGCACCAGGCGTATATTCCTGCTGGCGCTGGCCCTCTTCAGCATAGCGTCGGCCCTGTGCGGCCTGGCTCCTAACTTCCCCCTGCTGGTCGGCTTCCGGGTCCTGCAAGGCATCGGCGGTGGTGCGCTCACGCCAGTCGGAACTGCCATGCTGTATCGAACGTTTCCGCCGGCGCAACGCATCCAGGTCTCACGCATCCTCATCATCCCGACCGTGCTTGCCCCCGCCCTCGGTCCAGTGATTGGAGGTCTGCTGGTGGATCAGTTGTCGTGGCGCTGGGTCTTCTTCGTGAACGTGCCAATTGGCAGAGCATCGCGAACCGGCCGCCGGGCGCTTCGACCTGGCAGGCTTTCTGCTGGCCGGGATTGGCCTGGCACTCGTCACCTATGCATTGAGCGAGGGGCCGTCTGCTGGCTGGACTTCGACCAGCATCGTGAGCAGCGCTCTCGTGGGTCTGGTCGTACTGGTCGGTTTCGTGGTCGTTGAGCTGCGGACGCGAGAACCGATGGTTGACCTGCGCCTGTTCGGTAATCGGCTGTTCCGCAGCTCCAACCTGGTCTCGATGTTCTCGAGCGCGGGTTTTCTAGGGGTCCTCTTCGCCGCTCCACTCTTCCTTCAGGAGGCACGCGGGGCCTCAGCGCTCACGTCAGGGCTGACGACGTTTCCCGAGGCACTTGGAGTGGTACTCTCCACCCAGCTTGTGGCCCGAATCTATCCCAAGGTTGGGCCGCGTCGGCTCATGGCAGCTGGACTCACCGGTGTAGCGATTGTGATGGCTCTCTTGAGCCTGATAGAGAACGATACTTCCCTCTGGTTGATGCGGGCACTGATGTTTCTCATCGGGGCAGGCATGGCCTACGCGATGCAGCCAGCGCAGGTCGCGGCTTTCGCGACCATCTCCTCCGCCTCGACCGGAAGGGCCTCGGCGCTCAACAACGCACAGCGGCAGGTAGGTGCCGCCCTCGGTGTCGCGGTGCTGAGCACTATCATCAGCCTTGCAGGACCAACCTACCGGAGTACGGCCGGGGCGACAGTGCCGAACCTGGCGGCCTATCACGCCGCCTTCATTGCCGCTGCCGCGCTTGAGTTGATTGCGGTTGGCTGGGCGCTGACCATCCATGATAGCGATGCCGCCGTCACATTGCGCCGCCCGGCTATACAGGCGAGAGAGGAAGTTGGCGCAAGCGTTCCTCGACTTGGCGACCAGGCGACAGGTGAGCAGGTTTCTTGAGTACACCCCTGCAATCGCTTCATGGTCCCACCTGTCAGGCTTCAGGCGCATGGCTCCCCGGCTCGCGCCAGGCATCCGTATGCCAGATAGCCCTTCCGAACAGCCGCCATGCCCCAAGCAGGAAAACAACTGCGAACACCAGCAAGCCCGGAACAAGCAAGAATGCTCCGCGAGTCAAGTCGTCTAGCACGTCAACCACCTGAATGAGGGCGGTCAGTACCATGAACCCGGCGAGCATCCAGCGAGCCCTCATTACCAGGAGCACAAGCAACATCAGCGCCAACGGCAGGTTTCGCGCAAACGTATAGTCTGCATAAACCCGTGCCGCATCTGTCATAGGGCTGCCGTTTGTCAGCAGCGTGGGATCGACCTTACTGATCACCGCGCCAGCTGCCGTCAAAGCAAGCGCCCAGGATGACAACTGCGGAAACCCACCACGGAATGCGCGTGGTAGACTCAGGCGTCCTCAGATCGCCCGCCTGTATGGAATCGTTCGACTGTGTAGAATACCTCGTCATGGTTACTACTCCTTTGCCTTATGCGTATTTTCACCAGAGAAACTGCCTGTTTCCGAGCAGTTGGCATCTTCTGGAGTAAAGTGTACCCGATACCAGCCAAAACTCCATCCACTCCAGGATGGATTCAGGGTTGATCCTGGCGTGCATACGCGCTCAATCCGCGGGTGGATTTGGAAATCTATAGCGAAAAAAGCTATCTTGTTGTCGTCTACATACTGGCTCACACTAATATGGCTATAGCAGAAGCTTTACCAGGATGTGCTCAGCGGTGTAAAATGCTTGAAAAACAGCTCATCTTTTGCAGGCGTTTTTGGACAGAGGTGTGCTGTTGGGAGATTCCGCAGGTAGAAGGAGCAACGACATGGCTGAGAATACGATGCTGAAGAGATGCAACTGGGCGCTGACCAGCCAGCAATACATCGATTACCACGATGCTGAGTGGGGGGTGCCCGTCCACGATGACCGCAAGCTTTTTGAGATGCTGATCCTTGAGGGGGTGCAGGCGGGGTTGAGTTGGGCGCTGATCCTCAAAAAGCGCGCTGGCTACCTCCAGGCGTTTGATGGCTTTGACGCGGGCAAAATCGCTCGCTATGACGAGCGCAAAGTCCAGGAACTCCTCGCGGATCCCGCGATTGTGAGGAACCGGTTGAAAATCTCGGCCGCGATCCAGAACGCCCGCGCATTTCTTCAGGTCCAATCCCATTTTGGCAGTTTCGACGCCTTCATCTGGCAATTCGTCGATGGGCACCCTCAGCAGCATGCCTGGCCCACCATGCAGGACATTCCGGCAAAGACTGGGGAATCTGACGCGATGAGCAAGGAGCTGAAACGGCGCGGTTTTACCTTTGTCGGCTCCACCATCTGCTACGCCTTTATGCAAGCGGTGGGGATGGTGAACGATCACATTGTGGAGTGTTTCCGCTGGCAAGAAGTGCAGGCTCTGGCTCGCTAGTCTTCAGGAAGCCTTCCAGGTAATACCTTTTGGAGTTCTTATTCGAGATGGTTGGCTTTTTCTGTTATACAAGTGTTTTTCCGCTCTTCTAGAGAACAACAGACGCATCATAGCAGATGGAGCGAGAAGAAGCAGGCTAGAGAACGCTCTTGAGCCACTCATCGAGAGCAGCTTCGAGTTGCTTGTCTCTCCACTGATACCATGCTTGCAGCCATTGCTCATCGACACGATGTAACGTATCTTTAAAGCGGCGAAACGCCCCTTTGCCGTTTAATGCGATGGATAATTGTTCGGCGGCATGCTCGTCGGCTGGAGCGACCATTTCGTCCACGAAATCGACCATCCACTGGTAGGCTACATGGGAGGGGATGCGCTCAATGGCAACGTAGTCATTGCTCCCATCGATTTCTTCCAACAAGCGTTCATCCTCGTCGGATAGGCCAAGATAGTCTGAAAAGAAGATCACTTCGCCTGAGACCAGATTCAAGAAATACCTGTTCGTCAGGTCCGAGTCTTCCATCGCGGTTTCAAGCATGTCCTTGTCAATGGATTTTCCGTTGGGAAGTGTGATCATGTGATACTTCTCCTGATGAGTAGGCCTTCATCTTTACGTGTCCGGATCTTTGTTTTCGGTAGTAGTATAGCACAATCATCAAGGTCTT
>VBFM01000515.1:4361-4863 GCA_005882595.1 Chloroflexota bacterium | reverse complement strand
CCTGGGTGGGGGTTGCCCCATCGATCATTGCGGCCTGCTCCAGCTCGACCGGCAAGGTATCGAAGTAGCCTTTCATGTTCCAGCAGCCAAAGACGAGGGATCCTCCTGCATAGATGACGACCAGTCCAACCAACGTGTTGAGCAGGCCGAGTTTGTTCAAAAGGACGTAGTACGCGGTGAGTGCCAGCAGTCCGGGGAATGCCTGGATGGCCAGCAGTAGATTCAAACTGAGATCGCGCCCGCGAATGCGGAAACGCGACAGGGCGTAAGCGCCGGTCACTGAGAAAGCCAGGCCTATGAGCGTTGTCATGGCACAGATGAAGAAGGTGTTGGCTATCCAGTTCAGCAGCGGTAGTTGTGTAAAGGCGTAGATGTAGTTGTCAAAGGTAGGGTTGGAGGGGAGCAGTTTCAGGTCGGTCGTGTAGAGGTTTTGAGCCCCGGCCAGCGAGGCTTGAACCACATAGTAGATGGGAAACAGGGCGAAGACCACCATGATAACCAG
>VBFM01000515.1:0-4251 GCA_005882595.1 Chloroflexota bacterium | reverse complement strand
CACTGCTCGTACTGGCTTTCATAATCTGATCACTCATGCCAGCGCCTCCTTCCTTCTCGTCCTCTGCTGCCCAAGCGATCTGGCAAAGAACGTTAAGGCCCCAAGGACGATGAATACCGTAATGGCAAATGCCGCTATCTGAGCATAGTGTACGTTGGCTACATTAGCTCCCACAACGCGGTTGTACATGTAGATCATCACAAACTCGGTGAATCCGGGCCTGGACGGATCAGGCGTCGGGCCACCACTAGTGATGAGGAAGACAGTGTTGAACATCTGGAAGGTCGTGATGGCACTCAGGATCGCGGCAGGCGTAATGGCCGGGCGCACCAGGGGCAGCGTGACACTGAAGAAGCGCCGCCAGGCATTCGCGCCATCCACGCGGGCCGCCTCGTGTAACTCCTCTGGCACGCTTTGCAGCGCACCCAGAATCACGACGGTGAAGAACGGGTAGGTCAGCCAGACGTTAACCATCACCACTGCTGCAAACGCCCACCAGGGACTGGTTACCCAGGGAACACCGAAATTGCGGCCGAAGAACACGCGCCCTATCTGATTAATCGGGCCGAAGTCGTAATTGAAAAGGAACTTCCAGATCAGAGCGGTGATGGCCGATGGCGCTGCCCAGGGCACGAGGAGTGCGACGCGCCAGAACGCCTGCCCCTTGATCTTGCGGTTATTCAATGCAAGGGCGGTGAGCATGCCCACAACCAGGAACAGGACAACACAAATAATCACGTACAGCACCGTTTGCCCCAGGACGTAGAGCAGGTCGCTATCGGTGGCGAAGAACAGCTTCTGATAGTTACCCAGGCCCCGCAGCGTGTAGTCGTCGTTGAATAACGATAGGTTGGTGAGTGAGAGGTAAAGGGTGTAAACGATGGGAGTACCGCTGACGAGCGCAATCGTAATAAACATGGGGGCGAGATAGGCAGCCGTAGTCCCGCGACTCACCTTCAGCATAGATCACCTCTCTTTCCTGCGATATCAAAGACAGGTAGCATTTCGTTAGAGTCCTTTCTTTATTGACGGACCAATTTATCGCTCCTAAGGAAGTTTGATACCCACCAGGGGTATCACTGCCAGGGACGAAAGGACCCCACGGCAAGTTCATTCAAGAGGCCCTACGAAGCCGTCCCTGGTAGTGACAGGGCTTGTCCCTGTCAGGCTTACTTCGTTGCAAAAATTTCCGCGCACCCGATGCCTACCCGGTGATCTGCGAGATGTTCTTCTGAGCGGCCGTCTGAGCCTCGTTCAGCGCCACATCAACAGCTGTGCTGCCGGACCAGATAGCTGCCAGGGCATTGTCCATCGGAGTCCACACGCCCGACATGAAGGGCGTATTCGGCAGGGCCACTCCCACTTTCGCCTGGTCAGCAAAGCCCGATATCGCCGGGTTCGAGGTCACCGAGGTATCGTTGTCGGCTGCCAGATTCGCCGGCAAACTTCAGCAGGTCCGCATCCAGGGCAGGATTCTGGGCATTCTTCGTGATCCAGAGCGACTTCAC
Organism: Chloroflexota bacterium; assembly: GCA_005882595.1. GTDB lineage: Bacteria > Chloroflexota > Ktedonobacteria > Ktedonobacterales > Ktedonobacteraceae > VBFM01. Next base: position 2,743 of record VBFM01000515.1, on the reverse strand, counting down.
ACCCACAAACGGCTTGGCGGGTGTATTAGTGGCGGTGATGATGGGCAGCCTGGCGAACCCGACGTCGATACCGGCTTTGGTGGCGTAGTCGGCGTAGGCCCAGGGACCATTGATGATGGCGGCCGCTTTGCCCTCGGTGAAGAGCGAGGAGGTAGCATCATAGGTGGGCTGCTTCGGCAGGTATGGCCTGAATTGGGCGATGTATTGCTCTGCCGCTATTGCCTGTGGCGAGTTCAGATGGGCCTGGCCATCAGGGGTCACGAACTGGGCGCCATAGCCGTAGAAGAAGCCTGCGTCGTCGTAAGTGGTCGTCGCGGGCCAGACAATGCCGTACTGCCCAGCATGCGCCTTCGCGTAGTTCTGCTCGAAGGTCAGCATATCATCGGTATTCTTCGGCAGTTGGTCGGCCGTCACCAGCTTCTTGTTGTACATGATAGTCACCGCCTCTACCGATTCGGGCACCCCATAGACGTGCCCATTGAAGGTGACCCCCTCGGCTGCAGGCGGATTGTAGGTAGAGTTGACGAAGCTCGAGCTGATGTACTGATCCACGGGGACGACGACATGACCCAGGACCAGCTTTCCGAGGGTATCATCTACCCAGGCGACGATGTCGGGGCCAGTACCGTTTTTCACGGCGGTGATGGCCTTGTCAGCAACCATATCCTGGTGGACGAGATTGATGGTTACCTTTGGGTGCATCTGCATGTAGGCCTGAAAGATAGTCTTCTTTGCGTCCAGATAACTACCTTGCCAGCCATGCCAGATGGTGATGGTGCCGCTGAAATCGATGGCTCCACTACCGCTTCCGCTTCCGCTTCCGTTTCCGCCTCCTCCACCGCAGGCGGCCAGGAGCATCGCGCTCACAAGCGTGAGCGGAACGAGTAACTTGAGGATGCGTTGAAATGACATGATCAAATCCTCCATGATCGAAAATACGGGGTGAGTTCCCCCTGTTTGTATGTTTCAATCCTCATCCGGCTTTCGCCTGGGCCGGATGCTATCCCACATCTATGCGAAGACATTAATTACTGAAGGATTGTTTGCAGAGTGCCACAATGGAGCCTACCCGCAGAGGCACATGTTCGGGGTCTTGTATGCCTATCCCTATCCAGTTTTAGCTTGCTGTTAAGAAGCGAGACATTTTAAAGGCGGGTTCCTCCTCCTGTGCGCTATATCGCACGTTGCGATCTGCTGTCTCGTCTAGCCAACCAAGATGGAACGGTCCACATACAATAGTATACAGTAATGAAACAATTCGGGTCAAGCACAGCCTATGCGGAGGGGCGAAATCGTGCGATAACAAGCTCAACCATATGTACATTTCCAGCCCTCCACTCCGACATAATGAAAAATGGCGTAGAGCGATGCGGTCAATGCCCGAGGAAAGCTGTATCCTCATAGCACTTGATCGATGATAGCGCCCGACCCTCATGATCAAAAAGGGCCATATCACCCCAGGTATCGCCTGTGTCCTGCTCCAAGCCCGCACCTGGAATCCAGGCCGATTCCCAGTATACGAGACCCCGACCAAGCTGATCGGGAAGCTGGCCGAGGAGCGAAAGCAGTTCGCGTATGAAGGATATTTGGCCTTCAGGCGAGGGTGGATAGCCAGGTAAGAGCACCGGGTACGAACCACCGAAGCTGCGTTCGCTGTCGCCGTTGGTGAATTTCCAGGGATACGCCGTTTCCACTATCACAATATCCTTGTTATACCGTGGAGCCAGGTCGCTGAGGTTCGCCTGCAAAGCTGATAACGGTCCATGCCACCAGGGATAATAGGAGAGGCCGATAACATCGAAGTCAAAGTGCCGGCTGCCAGCGTTATCACCACCGCGATCAATGTGCACCATGACGGATGCATCTTGCTGAGAGCCATCGCGTACAGCGGCTATGGCCGCTTTGAGCAGCGTGGTGAACTCAACCCAGCGCTCACTGCCGTTACCACTGATTGCTCCTAGCGGCCACAACATCCCGTTGGTAATCTCATTACCGGTCTGTACCATGTCAGGGGGAGTACCTTGCCTGGCGAAGCGTTCAATTACATCCCGTGTGTAGGTGTACACGGTACCAGCGAGTGTGGAGAGGTCCTGATCCTGCCAGCTTTGCGGCGTGGGTTGCTTGCCCGGATCAGCCCAGAAGTCTGAGTAGTGGAAGTCCAGCAGGAATTTGAGACCGGCTGCCTTGATGCGCTTTGCCATAGTCAAAACATGCGGGAGGTCGCTATATGGGAGTGGCGGATTGACCCACAGCCGTTCACGGACATATGTTGCGCCATGCTGTGCCACAATTTGTTCCACCGGCTGGATTCTTCCATCATCGGAAAAGGTCCGTCCGCTATCCTCAAGCTGCTGCAGTGTGGATAGGTCGTGACCCAGCACCAGTTCATGCTCTTTTTTCATATCACACCTCCTTTGAGCTAATAGCGTAAGTTGTATCTTAAGGCTTCATGCTGCCGAACGTCAGTCCGTTCTGTAAATCGAGGCCTCCGCTTTATAGTTGCAGAGACAATTAGCCGGGGTAATAATAAGATGGAACGGTCCACTCGCATAGAGTATAATTAGTTGACCGGTCCAAGTCAAGTGAACTTTGAAAGACACAACTAACCAGTTCTAGCTTAAAACTCTTCGGCATCTCAAGGCGCCAGACGGTGGATCGCTTGTATCGTAGGGGTGTATTCACTGCTCGATCCCTGCGTGAAATCCCGATCTTGTTATTGACTCTAGGTCGATCATAGCACTAG
>VBFM01000145.1:0-5806 GCA_005882595.1 Chloroflexota bacterium | reverse complement strand
GCCTGGGATAGCGAACTGCCGCGCGTACTGGGTGTGCAGCCGGAGCAACTTCCGCCGTTGGGCGAATTGCGCGATAGCGTGCAAGGATTAGTACCTGAGTTTGCCTCGCGCTGGCCCGCCCTGCGCGATGTCCCCTGGTTTCCCGCCATCGGTGATGGAGCGGCGGCCAACGTGGGTTCGGGCTGCGCCTCGGAAGAGAACTGGGCGCTTACGATTGGCACCTCCAGCGCTATACGCGTGGTGGTCTCGCCCGACGAGGTGGTGCCCTCCACCGGCCTCTGGCTCTACCTGCTGGATGCACGACGCGGCCTGCTCGGAGGGGCATTGAGCGAGGGAGGGAATCTCTTGGCGTGGCTCGAAGCAACCATAAAGTTACCCCCGCTAATCGCGGCCGATCCGCTGATCGCGGCTCTTTCCCCAGATGGACATGGCCTGACCATCCTGCCCTTTATCACGGGCGAACGTAGCCCTGGCTGGCATACCGGTGCGGCTATGGACATTATCGGCCTCAACGCGCATACAACACCCGCTGACATCCTGCGCGCGAGCCTGGAAGCCATTGCCTACCAACTGAATATGGTCTACGATGAATTGCTGCAATCAACCGCACAGCGTGAAATTGCTCCCACACTCATCGGCAGCGGGGGCGCGTTGCTCAATTCACCTACACTGCAAAGTATTCTCGCCAATACTCTCGATACGCCCCTCTATCCCTCGCTCGAAAGGGAAGCCTCTGCTCGGGGTGTTGCACTGCTGGCATTGGAGGGCCTGGATATTGTTTCTGATGTCGCCCAGGTTCCGGTGAAACTGGAAGCTCCTGTGCTGCCTGAGGAGAGGTTGCACACCATTTATCAATTGGGTGCAGAACGCCAGAAGAAGCTATACCAGGTGCTTTTGGAAAATACGTGGCAATAAATGTTAACCTCAACCATTCAAAAAAAATACCGAGCATTTTGCGCGGTATTTGCACACTATCGTAACAGCCGTTACCTCTATCACCTCGTGGGCAGTTTGACGTAGCGCTTGCAATCCTCTATAAGCAACTCGCGAAAGGAGCATTTCACCCATGGCAGTAAGCTCACAGACTGTTACTCATCCCCAGCGTCTCTCATTCGCACGTATGACCAACATAAAAAAAGAGGGTATCTGATACAACTATCAGATACCCTCATTCTTGTTTATACCTTATCCGCGTAGCCGCTCCAGGACGGGGGGCTGGCGGAGTTTAGCCAGAGCGCCAGCTTCGATCTGGCGGACTCGTTCGCGAGTGATGCCTAGTTCGCGTCCCACCTGTTCGAGTGGGTGGGCCTGGCTGTTGCCGAGGCCGAAGCGTAACTGCAAGACCAGGCGCTCGCGCGGGGTCAGCACGGATTCGAGGACGCGCTGCACTTCGTCTTTCAAGGTTTGCGTGGTGGCGATATCTTCGGGCGAAGCCGATTCGGTATCGGCAAGCACATCTCCCAGTTCCTGCTCTTCGTCCTCACCGACGGGCAGTTCGAGCGAGACTGGGGCCCCAGGGGCCGCCTGGAGTTCAACCATGCGGATGGGGTCTAAGCCGGTCGCATCGGCCAGTTCCTGTTCGGTTGGTTCGCGACCAAGTTCCTGCAGGAGGCGCTGGCGTTCGCGGCGAATGCGATTGAGCGCGGTATTGACGTAGACGGGCAGGCGAATGGTGCGGCCTTTGTCGGCAACGGCGCGGCTGATGGCCTGGCGAATCCACCACGTAGCGTGAGTGGAGAAGCGATGCCCGCGCCGCCAGTCGTAGCGTTGTACCGCGCGGATCAGTCCAATATTGCCCTCTTGAATCAGGTCGAGCAGCGTCAATCCGCGACCAACGTAGCGTTTGGCGATGCTCACGACCAGGCGCAAGTTTGCCAGGATGAATTGCTTCATGGCATCGCGGTCGCCCGCTTCAATGCGCTTGGCCAGTTCGATTTCCCGATCGTGCGTAATCATGGGTACGCGGCCAATTTCCCGTAGATAAGTCATGACGGCATCCGATTCACCTGCGTCAGCCGGGTTCACGGCATGTTCGTCCTGATCTTCAGACCGGCGGCGCCGCATGGGTACACGTCGCGAAGGTGAAACATCTTCGGCGCTCATGGTCGGTAGGGAAAGGATGGAGGTGGTTTCCATTGTGGGTGAACTTGGACCTTGAGCCAATTCTTCCTGCATATCGTGCATATCCTCTAGCTCAAGAGGCGCGGTGTCCATATTCGCGATGTCCTCTTCTAACTCCGGTTCATCTTTGCCAGGGCCCTCTCCATCATCCTCAATATATGGAAGATCCTTCGTCAGCAATCGTCCAACGATATCGTTGTATTGCTTAGTCAGATCGTTATTCATTTGTTTTGTATCATCCAGGGTAAGCGTAGCGTCAGGTGTAGCTAGCTGTAGATCAATCATATTGCGCCCTCCATGAACAGTAGTATCTCAAGCAGCAAGATAGCAGTATCTTCCGTCGGTTCGGTCCTACACTCAGGGAAAGCGGTCCTTCGATTTGGACACTGAGTCCGAATACCGAGTGGGAGGAAGTCTATGACGCACAAGTTCTGTCTCTCTACTATTAGAAACACAGAGACAACAGGAAATATTCCTTCGCTGTACTAATTATAACGCAAAACCGTCTTTTCATCAACTGATTGCCGCATCTAGTTGAGTTTTCCTTCTCCTTTCATCCTGCATGCTTGCGCGTGACTGCTTATAAAGATATACGTACTCCTTTCATCCTGCATGCTTGCGCGTGACTGCTTATATAGATATACGTATGAAGGTTAAGAAAGTGGCAAATGGCCGGATGATGGCGCGGGCGGATCTATGATAGGGGCAACATCGGTAACATTCTGGACCTCGGTGAGCTGGTGTCCAGTTTTTACCCGTTGAACACTGCACATATAGCGTATCAAACGTATCAGCAGGACAATCACGAGCAGTAGACCAACCACGAAGAGCGAGAAGGCTCCAAGCACGTCTCCCACTGCTTCCCAGCTCGCACCAAAGGCAAAGCCGAGCGCTAGTGGTATGACTACACCCACTGCTTCGCCAGGGATATCGCAGAAAAGGAAATAGCGAAAGGGAAAGAGTTCTATGCCTGAGAGCAGGTTGATAATTCCCCCTAACGCCGAAAAGAGGAAGCGACTGAGAAAGATGGCCCAGCCACCGCGCCGTTTGAAATAAAGGCGAGAACGAGCGACGGTACGTGGAGAGATAAAGCGTTTGCCAGACCTGGATTGTTCCAGCCATTCCAGCGGCTTACTTCCCAGGAGTCGCCCGATGAGGTAGCCCAGACAATCACCGGCAACCGATGCGCTGGTAGCAATGAGGGCCAGGACGATAACGTTAAAATCGCCAAGCGCGGCAAATGCGCCAGCCGCGAGTAATACGAGACCAATAGGAAGTGGTAGGCCGACGGCAGCAACAAAGATGGAGAGCCAGAGCGCCGGATAGCCATAGCTTTGTAAGCTGTTTAGTAAAGTCGAGAGGAATATGCTCAAGGCTTCTTCCTCCCTGTCGGTGGCTGCCCTTTATCGTGCTGGGTATTGCCGGTATGGGGTGTATGCTGCTTGCGGTAGGTCACGATAGCTCTCTGAATATCATGAATCAGGCTATCGACAGGACGGTTATATTGATCCGCGAGAGCACGCAGCGTGGTATGACGCGTTGACTGCCTGTCGCGAATATGCAGCCATTGGTCGAGATAGTTTTCGGGAACGTGGTAGACACGCGCTATGTAGGGAAGGGTCATCCAGTCACCAATGGTGCTCACGTCGCCGGACGTCGCCAGATTTCTGCTCTCTTCAAAGCGCTGGATAGCCTGCACTGTCTGCAATGCACAGAAAATGGTCGCTCCTAGAGCGAGGCATAGCAGTATCCCTGTGCCAATCAGTTTAATACGCGCACTCACTAATGGCCGCTCCTAACATGGGCGTGTTAAATCATAAATGGGCTTTATCAAACCCCTACACTTGACGATGTGAGAACTCTACCCTAGAATAGCAGATATGAACATATCCGTGCAACCGTTACAGGTTATGATCAAACGCATCGATAAAGATTTACCACTGCCCACTTATGCTACAGCCGGGTCAGTGGGGTTCGATCTGCTCTGTCGTGAAGATACGGAGATCGCGCCGCGTACCATCGAACTGATCCCCAGCAATGTGATTGTGCGTATACCACAAGGGTATATGCTGATGCTGACGCTCAGGAGCAGCACCCCGCTGCGCAAAGGTCTGCTAATTCCCAATGGGTTGGGCATCATCGATCAAGATTACTGCGGCGAAGGGGATGAATTGAAGGTGCAGGTACTCAATTTCCGCGAAGAGGCGGTGCTGGTCAAGCGTGGAGAGCGCATTGCCCAGGGCATATTTGTTCCTATACAGCGTGTCACCTGGACCGAAGTTGAGGAAATGGGCAAAGGTCGAGGCGGTTTTGGCAGCACAGGTGCCTGAATGTGCAGGTGAGAGCAGGTATACAATGCAAGATTACTACAAGACCCTCGAAGTTTCACCCACAGCGACGTTGACAGAAATCAAGCGCTCCTATCGTCGTCTCGCGCGGCAGTATCATCCTGATCTTAATCAAAAAGCTCTGGATAGCCACATCAAACGTCTCAATGAAGCCTACGAAGTCTTACGCGACCCCGTCAAACGCGCTGCCTATGATGATCGGCGCGCCGAGGCAGCTCTCCGCGCTAAACTGCGTCGCCAGCAAGCGCAGGCCAGGAGCGAGCCGCAAATGACATGGGTCGAGGGCTTCTTCGGTTTTGTGCAAGAACTGAAAAAGGGATTAAATGAGGAATAGGAAAGGATGCCCCGATGTCTCTACTACCTACTCTAGCCCTGCGCGTAACAGACCTGGGCAATAGTATCGCTTTTTATCGCGACCGCGTTGGATTTACACTGGTAGAAACGGACCTGGATCATGATGTGGCGATATTCCTGGATTCTGATGGTGATCCAATGTTGCTGGCTGGCCCAGGCGCGGGCGACCTGACACCGTTCATGGCAGAACAACATGATATCCTCAAACCAGGCGAAGCGATTGGTTTTCATGGGGGCGACCTGGTAGAGCGGGAGGCCGATTTGCGAAGTCGCGGGGTCGAGGATCTGCAAGTGGCGGAATCGCAGTTCGGAGATACCACGTTGAGCCTGAAGGACCCCGCTGGCTACATTCTGAGCTTCATTTCCTCGCCGCAGCGTTCACCGGAGGAACATCTGGCTGTCTATGCGCGCATGCCTGATGAACTGGATGCGGCCCTGGCAGGCTTATCGGAGTTCGACCTTGAACTGACGAAAGAGGCAGCTTCGTGGAGTATCCGGCAGATTATTCACCATGTCACCGATGGAGATCTGCTCTTCCTCACCGGGATGCGAGCCGCGTTGATGGCGCCCGGACAGCTCTACAAGCCAAATAACTTCGGTGGGAACGATCTCGTCTCAGAAAACCTGGACTACGCTCACCGGCCTATTGCACCTGCGCTTGCGCTCTCACGCGCTGTGCATGACTATGTTTTGGAATTAGCGCAGCTTCCTGGCGCCTGGGAACGTTTTTCTCAGCGCGATGGAGGACGCCAGGTGAGTTTTGGTGATTCGGTGACGTTTGCGATCAGGCATTCTGTCGAGCATATCGAGGAGATTCGCGAGATACGGATTGTGCATGGTCTCTAAAAGGATAAACAAGTGGGGTACATAACATGTCAAGCTTGAATATCTGGGAGGGGCCAAACATACGGTTACGCGCACTTGAGCCAGAAGATTTGGAAAGATACCAGAGCTTTGACGAAGATTCTGAGATGGCACGTAGT
>VBFM01000513.1:1007-4586 GCA_005882595.1 Chloroflexota bacterium | reverse complement strand
CGGCAGCCTTAGGGGCACCACAAAAATACAACCATTCATAAAACCTGTATATATCTACAGGCTCCCTCCTGTCAAATGTATCTACCCCAAAAACCGTTCAAATTAGCGGTGCAGCGCGCCTAGATCGCGGCTATACTTACAACTGTGTAGAGGAATCTTCCAGTCCCTGCATCTCACCTGACGGCGAAGCCGTCTTCCAGTCAGCCTGTCTGACCGTAGGTAGGACGTAGTCCGTTGACAGGCTGGATGAGGACCCTGCACGCAGTGCGTTGGTGAGACGGATAGAGACCAGCACAACCCACAAGCGGTGTCGCGTTGATTGTGGAACCCGGCGCGTCACCGCTTGCCTGAAGAGAAAACTAACAGTCTGCGTGCGAGGCGGAAAAAAGCTTCTCTTCAGCGACATCATCGGATATGATATCGTAGGATTGTGCTGGTAGGGACCGTATCGCGCACAAACAAACCTGTAACAAGAAGGAGAAAGTACATGGCACAATGGGCTTATAAAGTTGCGTATATTGATTATCGTGGGCGTATTTCCAGTGAAGGCCTCGAAACCCTCATCGGCAACGAGCGACGCAGCACCTTCGCCCGCCGCTACCTCAACACCCTCGGCAAAGATGGCTGGGAACTGGTAGCTGTCCAGCCGCTGGCCTCAAACTCCGCCTACTACGTCTTCAAACGCCCCGCCCAGGAAGGCGATTTCGCCGAAGAAGCTCCAGCAACCTCCAGCGAATCTGCTCCGGCAAGCGGTGGACCAACCGTAGAGACCGCCTAAATTTGGGGATAGCCAGCAAATGCTGCTATACAATGGAACGAGCAGGGTTCGAATGCCCTGCTCATTTGTCGTTTGCAGGTTTCCATTAAAAAATATTCCCTTGTTTCCACATCCGTATTTTTACCGAAAGGTTGCTTTTTGGAAAAGTCCTTCATGATAAGCCTTAAAGAGATATGTACTCAACTGTAGAACTTCAGCTTATAATATCTGTTATGAGTCAAACTTGTCTCATAGGATTATGCTGAAGCTCTAGCTGAGAGGTATATCATGCGGAGAAGGACACCTTTATTTCTCAATCCTCGCCGTATCCTTGCCATATTTCTGCTCATCCTGCTTATTCTTGTTCTCTCTTTCTACGTTTTTCTCGCCCAGCAGGAGACAAAGAGCAGTGTACAAGTTCCAGGCGCAACTTCGTCCCCTAATCCAGCCATATCCTCTAATCCAATCAGGTCCCATGATCTAGCCATATCTCCTAGTCCAACCGGGTCTCTTAATCCAACCACGTCCCCTGATCCGGCCACGTCCCCTAATCCAGCCACGTCTTATCCAGCCAATATAGACTATGAGGGTTCGAGTGGCTATGGGACATATAATCCATCGGCGCTCGCGAATCCACATGTTGGTGCCGTCGCTATTAACATGAACTGGGTGGACGTTGAACCGCAGCAAGGAGTGTTTAACTGGGCTCCTGCAGATCATGAGGTTGCGGCCTGGGTTGCTACAGGCAAGAGGTTTACCCTGATTGTAAGGTACATCAAAGAAGGAACCGCAGGAACTGACTGTAGTAGTCCACAACTTACACCTTCCTGGGAGATCGCACGCATTCAGAGTTTTTGTGATACGGATATGGGGACCCTTCTTCCAGATTACTTTGATCCCATGTTTAGAGCCGATCTGAACCCTATCGGAACAATTTACTCTATGAAAGGATAGGCGTTGGGGAAGGCGGCGAAGGAATTCCGTTCATGCCTGGGGGGGACTATGCCACAGTGGATAAACCCCACTTAGTCGCCTGGGGTTATACACCAACAATCTGGGCGGCCTGGCAGAAAGAGATGATGACGTCGTATAAAAACGCGTTTTCCTATTCCACTGCGATTTATCCCCTCAATGGCCTGGATACTGATCCCGCCACGGCACAACCGGTACAGGTAGAAGTGTCGCGTTGGGCAGCGTCACAGGGCATGGGGGTTGGACAGCAAGGGCTGCAGCCCACAACCAGCACGCCGCTTTTTCGCCAACTGCGTTCCCAGTATCCCAGGATATATATTCAATACCAAACCATCTCCTTTGTGAGTAATAGTGCCACGCCCTCCTGTGATGCCACCTGCGTGGTGCAAACGGATATCCGGGCAGCAGATAACGATGGGGCGCAATTTATTGAATGGTACTCAGGAGATGTAGTCAATGCGGCATACCAATCACTGTTTGCCCAGTGGCAGCAAATGGTGAATAGCAAATAAGGAAGAGGACAGGTTGCTACTGTACAGCCTGGGCAAGCTTGTTAGCAAACTCCTCGTCGAACCAGATCCGATTTTGCCCATCGACCTGCAATCCATCATGTGGATGACTATTCGCGGTAGGGGTGTTGTAGATGGAGAACGAACCGGTTCCAGTCACTGGGAACGAGCCAAAAATGCTTTGGTTCGAGTCGTCAAACCAGATATTCCCGTTGCTATCCACGCTGATCCCGGAGGTATGCGCGCCACAGGTACTACAGCTGAGCGGATAGAAATACTCGCTGACCCCTTGATTCGTCCCTGGCACTGCCTGTGCAACCTTCAATTCAGCAATTGCCGCTGCGAACCCTTCTGACCACCAGATATTCCCATTATGATCAACGGTGATCAGGTGCGGCGTCAACCCGCTGTTGGTCGTGTTGCGTATCTTATACTCCAGCAACTGGCCGGCGCTGGTATACTCACCAATGAGGGCGACCGACGAGTTGTTCTCGGTAAACCAGATATTGTTGTTGGCATCAACCGTAATGCCATAGGGCATGCTGTTAGAGGCAGGAGTAGCAATCTCCGTGAAGATATGCGTGGCTGGATCGAAGCGACCAATTTTGTTCGAGTTGTGTTCGGTGAACCACACTTTGCCATGATGATCAATCACGACATCCCAGGGGAGAGCATTGAGCGTCGGGACTTTCCATTTGTGGAAGGTGTGGTAGGTCGTGTTGTACATTTCAAGGGCATTGCTCATGGGCGCGGGAAACCAGAGTCTGCCACTTTTATCAAGAGCCAGGAACAGGGCCTGGGCATAGCCCGAGGGAAGTTGCAGTGTTTGCGTCCAACTCGAAGAGGAAGGACTGTATACCTCGATCTTGCCTGGAGGTGTGCTGGTACTACATGTTGGCGATGGATCGCATCCAGGGACAGCCAGCCAGACATTGCCACTGCTATCAAAGGTTGTTCCCCAGGGATCGAAGCCACTAGGAACATAGAAATCGCTTGCAGTGACGGTTGCAGCGGTAGCATGCTGGGCGAAGCTGGGGTGTACAGCTCCCAGGCTGAGCATCACACAAACCATGAGTAGGAGTAAGACGAGAACATATCGAAGAACTCTTTTACTCCGTTGCATCTTGAAACCTCCTTGAAATTGAAACCTCCTTAAAAACCTCTTGGCTAGCGAATTCTTCACCTTGTTGTTTGAGGCAAAAAATGCCAGCTTCACACTCTCCATTATGGAAGCAAAACGAAGGCCTGGGAAGGAAAAAGCAGTAATATTCTGGTTAAGATGGTGATGTTCTCGTTAAGATTTGGCAATACTCCGCATCACTTATCTGGAAGCATTTGGAA
>VBFM01000513.1:0-992 GCA_005882595.1 Chloroflexota bacterium | reverse complement strand
GCTAAGTGTCCATAAAAACCTGATAACCTCAGCAAACAAAAAAGCCACTTATGCTCACATCTGCAGGCCTGCCTATCTCTACAGGTATCCCCCTGTCCATACTACCATTGTTATCGCCCCTACCACCTTGTACACTGATACCCTATACCGTATAAAATGAGAGGAGGAGAACCACATGGAGGAAAAAGAAACCAATCGTCTGGAAGCCTTTAGTGATGGCGTATTCGCTGTGGCGATTACCCTACTCGTCCTAAATATTAAGATTCCTGGATTGGATTCTCTCAATAATCCGCTTCCCGATAAAACTTTATGGCGCATGCTACGTGATGAGTGGCCATCGCTGGTCGCCTACATAACTAGCTTCGCAACGATTGGTATTATGTGGATAAATCACCACAGGCTTTTTGTTCATATTAAGCGCACTGATACGGGTTTGCTGCTTCTTAATCTCCTGCTCTTATTAATCATCGTCTTTATCCCTGTTCCCACTGCATTGCTAGCCGAGTATGTTGCCTATCCCACTGATCATCATGTAGCGGCGATCATATACAGTGCCACCAACGTCGTGCTGGCCATCTGCTTTAATCTGCTCTGGCGCTATGCCTCGTATCACAATCGATTCTTAGGCAAAAATGTAGATACTCGCGCTGTTGCGGCTATCAACAGACAGTACTTATTCGGCCCGCTTCTCTACCTCATTGCCTTCGGATTAGCCTGGTTCAATACGCCAGCCAGTATTATCGTCAATTTCTCTCTTGCTCTCTTCTTTGCTCTGCCTGGTCGCTCTCTGCGTCAGCTATCATCAAGCTATGCTTCCACAGACCTGAGCCAGGAGTAGAAGCAAATTCTCCACCTGGCTTACTTCATGAGCGAGTGTCATGAAGCACTTTCTAGATTTTGTGCTACACTTTGGTATACCAGACACGTAAGAACATATATTGTAGGGACGCGATTGATCGCGTCCCCAAAGGTGATTGATGCCTAACGTTGGT
>VBFM01000144.1:1896-8546 GCA_005882595.1 Chloroflexota bacterium | reverse complement strand
AGGTGATACCCCCCGATGTGCCTGGCGCAACATGTTTACCGGAGGTGATCAAGCGGGGCGGTGACGAGTTGAGCACGCCCAGCTCGGTGGCCCAGGTATCGGCGTTGGCAGCAGCTAGCGCGCCGGTAAATCCAGCTTTCAGTAGCCTGCGCGCCCATAATGAACGCGTCAGGCCGTAGGCGAGTGCGAGCAAGGTGGCAAGTCCACCGTTGGCGGCCACCTGTGTTACATCGCGCCGCGACCCCTTGCTAAATTTATCGGCGGCGGCTCGCGCTTTGTCCTGCTCGCGAAAATGTGAAAGCAGACTGGATGAGATGAAGAAATAGATCAGCGAAAGACCCCACGACCAGCCTCCCATCGTAACAATCGTCGTACCACTGGTTATTGCGCCAAGCGCTCCACTGGAATTAAGGGAGTGACGGCGATGAGCAGCCAGCGCAACGCTGCTGCTGAAGAGTAAGCCCAGTAAAAACCGCGCTTTTGGTTTTTGAGTGGCGACTTGTACGAACATTTTTCTAGCCATAAGCAGTACCTCATGAGAAAATTGTGTGCAAAGTGTTACAGAATGCTGATAATGCCAGTTTTATTCTAGTGAAGGCCTTGCTTCCGAACAGGGCCATGGCATGTTGAAGGAGAGGGCCAGGAAAAGTATCTACAAGGGAAGTTCCCCATGATATCTAGCCATAACGACCAGTAGATCTAGTACTTTTGGAGAAACGGAAATGTGCCTTGTAGTGGCGTGTCGTGTGTATTGTATCATACCAATATGTCTTATCGTGTAGGTCTAACGCATTGTCAAGCGAAATAAAGCATGGTACACTCACATCATTCTTCTTTCGTCCTGCTATAGGGTTAAACACGCTCGTGTTGGCAGGATGGGTAGAGGCCTAGTATGAAGATACGCATGTCAAGGCCTGGCGAAAGTGAGGAGCAAACGTGATTACTTGTAACCGCTGTGGGAAGCAGATCCCTGCTGGTGCGGCGATTTGTTCGAATTGTGGAGTGCCCGTATCCAGTTCAGGAAGAGGCAATATGGATGCTCAGGAACAACCGGCGCTGCCGACCTGGCTGGAATCGCTGCGCGCCAATGAGCGGCCCCGTACACCGTCAAGCGGAGAAAGTTTCTCAACCGCCGACCTGTTTGATGAAGATGACTTACCGGGTTGGATGCGGCCTGAGCATGCGGAAATGGCGGAAAATGTCAATGGCGGTCAGTATGGCGCGCCGCGCCCGTCTTCTATGCCTGCGCCAAATACAGATGCCGGTATGCCACCTCCCAGAGGTTTTTCGGCCAGTTCACTGGTCGATGCGGCATCTCTCCCTTCCTGGGTACAGGAAAACCAGCCAGCAGCGCAAGGGCCGGGAAGTGGTTCGTACTTCCCAGGAGAGGCACAAGCCCCATTTTCCGCGGCCAGTTTGATTGAGCCGGGCAGCCTTCCAAGCTGGATTACCGGGCAGCCATCGCAGCAACCGCCTATGCAGAACTGGTCCGGAAGCGCATCCGCCTCCTTTGATGCTCCACAGCAGGCGCAGTCGGGGCGCATTGACGCGGAGATACCGCCACGCTTGATGTCGGCACAAGACCTGGTAGATCCACAGGCGCTGCCGAGTTGGATGTCTGGATGGCAAGGGCGGCCAGGAGAGACAAATCAACCGAACCAGTTGAACCAGCCGAGCCAACAGGGTCAGCCGGGTCAAATAGCCCAATCAACATGGCAAGGGGCACCCTCCCAGGCTGCGCCGGGAAGTGGAGACAGCGGGGCTGGCCTGTCCGCAGCATCATTGCTCGACATGAACGCGTTGCCGAGCTGGCTGCGCGAAGGGCAACAGGGGTATACGGCTCAACCTGGACAACCGGGGCAGGGAGGTTCAAATAGCAACCTGTCCGCCGGGTCACTGATTGATATGAATGCCTTGCCGGCCTGGCTGCGTAATGCGGATAGTCAGCCACAAGGAACACCGCCGGGGAGTAATGTACCGGCCTCGTCGGGTCGCGTTGAGAGTATCCGTGTGCCCAGTCGCCCTCGCGCAGAGATGGCGCCGCAAGAGCAAAGCGAAGCCGCGGCCACTATCTTTTCTTCGATGTTGGGAGTGGCATCAGGAGCGCCTTCATATCCCGCTCAGCCGACTCCTTTTGGAGTACAACCACAACAGAACTTCCAGAATGTTCCTCCTCAATCACCAACCGCAATACCAAACACTGGCGGGCAGCCAATGCAGCAGGGTGCGATGCCTGCAGGTTATGCGGGGGGATATTCAGAATATCCGGGGACTTACCAGGGCGGGCAGGGCGGATATGGAGGAGGGTATCCAGGCGGCAATTACGCCCAGGGTCCAGTTCCAATCCAGTTTCCGGGCATGTCGGCAGATGCTTATAACGCTGGTCAGAGAACGCCAGTGAATTCGGGAAATCAGGTGAACCGGGCTGGAGCTAAACCTGCCAAACGCAGCATTATTGATACCATTCGCGAATGGTTCCACCTGTAGTTACAGAAAAAGGATAGTGGAGATGCAGACAGAACCGTACCTGGGGGAAGGACCAGCTTCGACTAGCAGCCAGAATCAGAATCCGGCGTCCGCCAGTTCGATCCTGGTGGCAGATTGCGGTACTACCTTTACCAAAGTGTCGCTGCTTGGCCTTGTGGAGGGTCAATATCGCCTCATGGCGCGCGGTGTAGCGCCTACGACCGTTGCCGCCCCTTATGAAGATGTGACCAGGGGCGTTATTTCGGCGATCAGCGAGATCGAGTATATTACGGGGCGTCACTTTATCGCGGATGGGCACATCATATTCCCAGAAGACTCCTCAGGTGACGGCGTTGATCTGTTTGTCTCGACGATCAGTATTGGTGGTCCAATGCGCCTGGTAGTGCTGGGCGCTGTGAATCAAGAACTCGAGGGACTTGCTGCGCAGTCTGCCTCAGGTCTTCACGCTGAAACTTATACCATACCTGCCCCGTCATACCTCGCCGCCACGACGCCGAACTCGCTTTCGGCTGTAGGCGCGGGCCAGGCGGGTACCTCTCCCATGCATACCGGTGCGTGGACGCCTGAGCAAATCAATCGGGAGTGGGAACGCCAGATCGGGCGCATGCGTGAGTTGCATCCGCATGCAGCGCTCATCGTTGGATTAACCGATAGTCCAGCCGGAGCTGCTCCGCTGCAACAGGCCTGCGAGCTGATTATACGCGCTGCGCAAGACGCGAACCAGCAGGCCGAGGATTACCAGCTTCCCGTGCTGTATGCGGGTGCGCCGCAGTTTGTCGAAGCGGTGCGGCGCATGCTCAACGGTTACGCGGAAGTTACGCGTGTTGAAACGCTGGTATCACAGGCGCAGCTTGGTCCAACCAGTATGGCCGCGAGCGCGTTGTATGAACGTGACGTGATACAGCGCGTTCCTGGTTATTCGACCCTGGGTTCCTGGTCTCAGGCCGTGCCGGTTGGTACCGCCAGTTCGCTCAGCAGCCTGGTGCGCTTTCTCGCGCAGCACTATTCCATGAATGTCACGGCAGTGGATGCCGGATCGAGTACGACGACTTTGATGATGGCCGGTGAGCGTGGCGATTTTATTCCGCTGGTAAATCCTGGAGTAGGTGTGGGTACCGGTCTCGGCGCTATTTTACAGCAGGTGGGTGTGCAGCGTATCGCGCGCTGGCTGCCTTTTACGATCACGGAAGATGAGCTGCGCCAGTATGTGATGAACCACATGCTGCACGCGGAGGCTCTCCCGACCAGCTATCGTGAACTCCAGATTATCCAGGCATTTGCGCGTGAAGCCATCATCCTCACTAAAGAGGCAACCGGGCAGGATAGTTTCGGCCCGTTTGATGCTGATTTGATCTTAGCGACCGGCGGCGTTCTCTCGCAAGCGCCCAAATTTGGGCAGGCTGCATTGATGCTGCTAGATGCGCTGCAACCGCGAGGCGTGACTTCGCTGGTGCTGGATCGAACCATGCTTATCTCGCAGCTTGGTGCAGTTGCCACCGTTGCGCCTATCGCGGCGGTGCAGGTCAATGAAAACGACGCGGTGATGCATCGCCTGGGTACCTGCGTGGTGCCATTCGGCGATTTACCCTCCGGCCAGGCAGCTATTCGCGTCGGGGTTGAGTATAGCAATGGGCGCCAGGTGACGGCTGAAGTCATGACCGGCTCGATTGAAATCATCCCCCTACGCCTCAACGAGCAAGCCTTATTGACGCTCTATCCCGCTCCCACCGCCGATGTCGGGCTGGGACCGGGTGAAAGGGCACGCGCCGCCGAGGAGATCGATGGTGGCCTGATAGGTCTGATTATCGATGCGCGCGGCAGGCCGCTGACATTTTCGACGAATGAGGCTGAGCGGCAGGCAAGGCTGTTGCAGTGGATGCAGGTGATGGGAGCGTAGAAATTACCAGACCCCTTTGCACCTGTTTGAGGTGGTGCCTGGTCGTGCGGTGCAGGGGGGTTGAAATAGTGTGCAAATACCGCTCATTTTGCGCGGTATTATTTTTTGATTTGAATGGTTGAGGTTTACCATCCAACCGTGCACCCTTAAGGATGGACTTTATTACCGGGTCTTTTACTCTGCTTGTGGAATCGCTTATAATGCATGTTATAAGTAGAAAAGGCGCTGGGAACAGGGAAAAATATAGTAAAAGGCAGGTGGAGCTATGGTCTATCCCTCCGGGTGGCCGGTAGTGACACAGATGGAGATTGAGTGGGAACGCCGCGCTATTGGGTATAAGACGAGGGCGATTCCGCTGGTGCAGGTGGGACAGGATGTGCTGCCGGATCAAGCTGTTCTCCGCCTGGAAAAAATTGGGTATGGTACAACTGCTCAGACTCAGATGCAACAAAATCCTCCTGCTACCCCTATTCCTCCGGTTATCGCCCGTGCCGGTCTGCGTGGCCAGGTGGTGGAGATTACCCGTCGTGGAGGAGTGGTCATTAAGACACGCGCCTCCATTATTGGGGGGAAGATTGGCGCGGGACAGCAGGCTGTGGGTGTACTTACATGGTGGCAACCCTCCAATGCGTATCAGCCTTCATCGTCTCCGTTGCCAATGCCGCCCGGCGCAATCCTGGTGATTCCTGGCCCTGTAGATGCTGCATTGCTGAGGCAGGCCATCAATTCGGGAGTGGTGGGCGTCGTGGCCAGTAGTATTACGACCCGTGACCTGGAAAGCTTTTTAGGCGTCGATATGCTCGACCTGTTGAACAGCGTCAACGTCGATATGGCGCAGGCTAAACTTCCGCCCTTGACGCTGCTCTTTACCGAGGGCCCTGGCACGATGGCGATGCCTGAGACAACTATGCAGGCGCTGAGCCAGCGGAACAGTTCGGTAGCTCTGATCTCCGGAGTTACTTCGGTACGTTATACTATGTACCCTGAACTCGTTATCTCCTTACCGGTGGAAGAAGCGCAACAGAACTGGCAGCCGGAATCGCCCGATCCCACACTGCTGCTGGATTCACAGGTACGTGTGAGTGCGGGTATGTACGAGGGTGAGATAGGTCAGATAGAACATTTCTTCGCGCACCAGCATGTTTTCCTCTCCGGCGTATACGCGCGAGCGGCGAGATTGCGCCTGGCGGACGGCTCCAGGCTGATTGTGCCACTGATGAACCTGGAAAGAATCGGGTAATTGGCCTGTCGAGCGGGGTTGCTTATCCACACCTGTAGTAAGTTATCCACATGTTTCTATTGAATGTGTGGATAACTTACATGGATTTTGAGGTTAAAAATCCGCGAAAAACGTGGTGTTTCTCAGCAGTAGGGATTCCAGGGCGGGAGCGCTCGTTATCATACCATCAACGAACGCCCGGTCATATCTTTAGGCTGTGGAATCTGCATGATTTCCAAAATAGTAGGCGACACGTCAGCAAGGATACCGTCCGAACGCAGCCTGGCCTGGGCCAGTTGTGGTACGACGAGGTAGAGCGGCACGGGGTTGGTGGTGTGCGCGGTGAATGGTTTGCCGGTGTCATACTCGATCAACTGTTCGGCGTTGCCGTGATCTGCTGTGATGAGCAGTCCGCCGCCCATAGCCAGGGTCGCCTCAACGACGCGCCCGACGCCTGTATCGACCGCCTCGACCGCCTTGATGGCGGCCTCGATCACGCCAGTGTGGCCAACCATGTCCGCGTTGGCGTAGTTCATAATGACCAGGTCGTATTGCCCGCTGCGAATGCGTTCGACGGCGGTATCGGTGATGCCTGCCGCGCTCATCTCTGGCTGCAGATCGTAGGTTGGCACTTTGGGGGATGGCACCAGTAGGCGGTCTTCTCCCGGAAACGGCGTTTCGCGCCGCCCATTGATGAAGTAAGTGACATGAGCGTACTTCTCGGTCTCGGCGGTATGAAATTGCCGCAGGCCGTGTTCAGAGATGATGCGCGCTAAGGGCATCTCCACCTCGTCGGCACGGTAGGCCACATCCGCGTCTAAACCCTCTTCATATTCCGTCATCATCACGTATGCCAGGT
Source organism: Chloroflexota bacterium (assembly GCA_005882595.1). Classification (GTDB taxonomy): domain Bacteria; phylum Chloroflexota; class Ktedonobacteria; order Ktedonobacterales; family Ktedonobacteraceae; genus VBFM01. The sequence goes on along the minus strand of VBFM01000144.1, from coordinate 2,084 downwards.
CTTGCAGGCGCGGTCCCCGGTTAAACTTTCCCTCTGCCTGCGGGGGCAGTTCTTGCTGAACGAAGGCTTTGGTCAGTTGGCGCGCGCGGTCGGGCCGGAAATTGTAATGAATGAGTGCGTCCCCCGCTTTGACCACAGCCACGGGATGTCCATCCTCCATGACCACCGTTGGCATGATGAATTCATCG
>VBFM01000144.1:1191-1725 GCA_005882595.1 Chloroflexota bacterium | reverse complement strand
ATTTCACCTGCGCGAGCCTGTAACAGGCGCATGAACTCGACACCGCCCGTGGGCGAGGAATCGCGGCCATCGGTAAAGCTGTGGATATAGACGCGCTCAATATCGTGCATGTGCGCCAACTGGAGCAGGGCTTCGAGATGCGATTGGTGGGCATGCACTCCACCGTTGCCCAGTAACCCGCAGATATGCAGCTGTGACCCGTTCTTCTTGACGTGTTCAATGGCCTTCAACAGAGCGGGGTTGTGAAAAAACGTACCATCCTTGATGGATTCGCTGACGCGGGTGTAGTCTTGCAGTACGCGCTTACCAGCCCCGATATTCTGATGCCCCACTTCTGAATTGCCCATCTGCCCCTCCGGCAAGCCTACAGCCTCGCCTGAGGTTTTGACCGCGGTGTGTGGCCAGGTCTGTGCAAGCTTATCGATGTTGGGGGTGCGGGCCAGGGCAATGGCATTGCCCTCTTTGCGTGGATTAATGCCCCATCCATCCATGATAATCAAAACAAATGGGCGAGGTCGCCCAGCAGGTGTTGTA
>VBFM01000144.1:0-1127 GCA_005882595.1 Chloroflexota bacterium | reverse complement strand
GGAAGTACCCCGAGTTTTATTGTATAACGGGAGAATGGAGAAAGAATCGGCGATGCCCTAAAACATGTTACGGGTATTGTACGTACACATAGTAGGAAGGAATGGTAATGCTTGCGATCAACGTGTGATCGCAACAAAGGGAAGGAAAAGGTACAGTGATAGATAGACAAGTGAAATCCCCGGCGCGATGGCTTCGAGGAGGCTTCCTGGGCCTGCTCGCTGTTCTCTTGCTCGTACTTGTGGGCGCGCGTGGCACGAGCGATACTGTGCATGTGTATGATAATGCGCATGTACTCGATACGAATAGAGTGCAGAGCGAGGCGTCGTCGCTGCCATATTCGGTAGACATTTATACGGTCAATACCTTTACGGGATCGAAAACCGCTTTTGACCAGGAGGCTCGGGCGAAGCTCGGCAACAATGCGGATTTGATTGTGATAGCGATTGATACGGTGCATCATCACATGGCCGTAGTACGAGGGGCGAATGTTCCGTTGTCGAGTAGCCAGATACAATCTGCCATCAGTGCTTTTGCAAGCAACTATAAGAATGGTGATTATACCGCTGCAACCATTGCCTGTATTGATTCGATACGTGATTCGCTGGGGGCGAGTTCTGGATCGGGGGGAGGCTTCTTCTCAGGTATCCTGGGTGTACTGTGTATTGGTGGGCTGGTGATCCTGGGCATAATTATACTGGGTGCTGTGTTGCTGCGAAGAAGATTTGGTGGCTTCCGGCGCTCCGCGCCGATGGGTGTGCCCTATCAACAGCCGTATAACCAGCCGTATAACCAGCCATATCCTCCGAACTATTATCCGCCCAATTATAACCAGGGACCTGGTATGAATCCCTGGGCAGCAGGTGGTCTGGGAGCTGCAGCAGGTGGTTTTCTGGGCTATGAACTGGGTAAGGAAGCGGGCGAGCGTGAAGCCGGTGAGCAAGGTCAGGGGCAAGGCGATGGTGGTTGGGCTGGCGGGAGCGGTGATTTTGGAGGAGGTAACAATGGTGGCGACTTTGGCGGAGGAGGTGGAGATTTTGGGGGAGGTGGAAGTGGCGACTCTGGCGGTGGTAGTGGCGATTTCTAATGTTCAGGGGGACGGCATCACCGTCCCCCTTTTAATTTTCGC
>VBFM01000143.1:0-16594 GCA_005882595.1 Chloroflexota bacterium | reverse complement strand
GTTTCGGGACCAGGTTGCGCTATAGTGGCGCATCGCTGGGATATCAACTCGCGTCCGTTACCGCCGGTGGGCCTGCACCGATCTTAGCAACCTACCTGGTGGCAAATTCCAAGGCCTTCCTGGGTACAGGCCTACCTTCCTACACCTTGATCGCTGTCTACATCATTTTCATGGGGCTGGTCTCGCTCGTCTCTACTGCCCTCTTGCGGCGGGACTATGCAGGCAGAGCGGCCGCTGAGGATGTTTCGGAGCCTGCAGTTGCCTAATCTGACAACTGGGTGGCGTAGTAGAGTGGTAGCTTCCTAAATCGGCAAAAAGAAGAGATACACTCTCATAGAGAGTGTATCTCTTCTTTTTGCTTACACTCTTTGCTTTTCTCCCACAATATAATACTCTTGCCCTTTACCCTCGCTATTGTGTAAGCTATCACTATGCAAAGGATCATTGGCTATCCCATAGACTAACAAAGAGGAGCATCACAATGGCCATTGAATTACCGTTATTCCCGTTGAACCTCGTGCTTTTTCCGGGAGCAGACCTGCCATTACATATTTTTGAGCCGCGTTACCGCCAGATGATCAATGAGTGCTATGAACAACAGAAGCCGTTCGGCATAGTGCTGGCGTACCCGAATAGTGAGCCTCTGCAAGAGAAACCATACTCTATCGGCACGATGGCGGAGATAGAAGCGCTTATGCGCCTGGAAGATGGTCGCATGAACCTCATAGCCAGAGGCGGGAAGCGCTTTCGTATCCTGAGCCAGCATCGTGAAAGGCCCTACCTGTCAGGTATGGTAGAAATCTATGAAGATAGACCCGAACCGGAGCACACACTGCTTGAACATGCCGATAAAGCGCGTCAACTCTTCAGCGCCTATTTGGAGATATTGCTGGAGGTGGTGGGCAAGCAGGAGATACACTTCGATTTGCCTTCTGCTCCTGAAGAGCTTTCTCACTTTATCGCCTACTTCCTGGATATTGAGGATGAACGGAAACAACGCCTATTGGAACTTAACTCGACGCTACAGCGGCTCACCGACGAAGCAGAGACGCTGCGGCATGAAGTACCATTCATACGCCAGATGCTCTCGATGAGTAATGTGTATCGCGCAGGAGGCCCAGATCGTAGTAAACTAAACTGACCTACCTGCTAGTGCAGCTCCGGGGTGCTGAGCGCCTGGTCGAGATTGAGGGCGGCGCCGATTAGAGAGAGATGGGTAAAAGCCTGGGGGAAATTCCCTAGCGCCTCGCCGCTGGACCCGATCTCCTCGGCATAAAGGCCCAGGTGGTTTGCGTAACCCAGCATCCGCTCAAAGATGAGCCGGGCGCGGTCCACCTGCCCCACACGGGTGAGCGCCTCGACCAGCCAGAACGTACACATGCTAAACGCGCCCTCCTCTCCGGTGAGGCCATCGGCTGACAACTTCACATCGTAGCGATACACCAGGCTATTGGAGACCAGGCCCCCTTTCTGCGGTGGGCGATTGATCGCGTTGAGCGTCTTGAGCATGCGGGGGTCTTTGGGGGAGACGAAGTACACTTGCGGCATCAGCAGCAGTGAGGCATCCAAATTATCGCCGTCGTAGGTCTGCACAAACGCCTGGCGTTTATTACTCCAGCCTTTATTTATAATCTCTTCATAGATTTGATCGCGGACCCGCAGCCAGTGCTCTCGCTCCGCGGGAAAAGAACTCATGTCGGCCAGACGCAGGCCACGATCGAGGGCTACCCAGCACAGCAGCTTGGAGTATACGAAGGACTGGCGGCCACTGCGCATTTCCCAGATCCCTTCATCTGGAAGCTGCCAGTTCTTGCAGACCCAACTGAGCAGGCGACGAAGATGGGTCCACAGATCATACGAGATCGATCCGCCATATTTGGCGTACAGATAGACCGCATCGAGCAGTTCGCCGTAGATGTCCAACTGTAACTGGTTATAAGCGGCGTTGCCGATACGGATTGGGCGCGAGCCTCGGTAGCCCTCCAGGTGATCCAGGGTCTCCTCAGTTAGCGTATGACGCCCGTGGATGCCGTACATCAGTTGTAGGGAGCCATCTGAATTAAGCTCGTGGCAGCGAGCCTCCAGCCACGCCATAAACTGTTCGGCCTCCTCGATAAAGCCGATACGCAGCAGGCTGTATAGAGTGAAAGACGCATCCCGTATCCAGGTGTAGCGATAGTCCCAGTTGCGTATGCCGCCCACACTCTCAGGGAGTCCACATGTGGGGGCGGCGACAATCGCACCTGTTGGTGAGAATGTGAGCAGTTTGAGCACCAGCGCCGAGCGGTGGACGCTCTCCCGCCATCGCCCCCTGTAGGTACATTTGGCCAGCCAGCGCTGCCAGTACGCCACGCTCTGCCGGAAAAGCTCTTCGGCCTCCGACTCTGGCATAGGAAGGCCACACCCGCTTCCCGGCTCAGTTTCCTGCAGCAAGAACGTTGCCGTCTCCTCCTCTTGCAGCGTGAATTCGGCGCAGACCCCGGTACCCTGCAACTCGAGGGGTATGCGCGTGGTCAGGCCTAGACTGAGGCTCGGCGAGTAAAAGCAGGCACCTTCGGAGCTAATTACGGTCTCGTGGGCATCGCGCGCATAATTAAAGGCCGGAGTGCATTCCATGTGGAAGGTCACAACGCCGCGCACCACCTGGACGTAGCGAATCAGGCAGTTGTTCCCATAGCGGCGACCGCTGGTTCCCAGGGCAGGAACGCCAATGGGCATGTAGTCGATAATCTCACCGACACCATCGGGTGAGAGGAAGCGTGTGACCAGGACGTTGGTGTCGGGCCAGTAGTGCTGTTTATAGTTGCTGCCGACAGAGGCGGGAGTAATCTGGAAGCGGCCGCCCTTCTTGTCGTCGAGCAGGGCTGCGAAGACGGTTGGGGAGTCGAGGTGAGGGAAACAGAACCAGTCGATGGACCCGTTCATCCCCACCAGCGCTGCACTATGAGCATTTCCGATAATTCCATAGTTTTCGATTGGTTGATAGGTCATGCCATCTGCTCCGAACGTTTTGTTTTATTTCTTTCATAATATGCTATCACATGCCCGGCCTCCATCCAAGCCATTCGCGGCTTCTCTCGGAAATCCTCGCTACATGTCACTCTTATTTCTATGCATACACTTGACTTCAATTGAACGTGCTATAATCAGTGTCAAATTCAGAGTATGCTTAATGGAGGAAATCTTTGATGACTCGTACCTCATCGAAGAAAAATAGAGTATTTCAGCATTCGCGCGCCCGGAAGACCTTTCCTTTGAGCTATGTGGGGCTTGGTCCAGAGCAGGCTAGAGCAGCGCTGCTGGAAGCGCTCCCCGATGCCTTTCTGTGTCTGGATACCCAATGGCAGCTGACGCATCTGAACCATCTTGCTGAGGCGTTGCTAGGGGCAACGCGGGAAGCATTGCTCGGCAGGAATATATGGCAGGTATTGGCTCTCCCTGCCAACTCCGAATTGTCCAGGAAATTTCATGAGGCGTTGGAAAAACATCGCAGCCTTGAATGTACAGTGACCCTCATGAACAAGCTCTTTGCTGTGCGTATTTATCCTTTCCAGGAAGGCGTCTTTGCCTTTTTTCACGAAATCACTGTAGACAGGCCAGGCGAAGAGCGGCTTCAGATTCCGCAAGGTGTTTCTGAACATAAAGCAGCCGATGGGCAACCTCATATCCAGCCGAGGGTGAAGATCGAGACCACCAAAAGCGTCATCGTGACCAATCTCCGGGGCAAGATCACTTACTGGAACGCGGGAGCCAGCGCCTTATTCGGCTACACCTCTGAGGAAATGTTGGGCAAAACCCCCGCAGTATTATATCCCGAACTGGAACAGACACAATTGGCGGCTGACTTGCAGCAGATTAGAAAGGGGCGCGACTATCGCGGGTTGTGGAAAGGACGGCGCAAAGATGGCTCATCGGTCTGGCTAGACATTACGACCACCTTGCTGCGCAGTGAGAAGGGCAAAGAGATTGGCTACATCGGCATTGCTCAAGAGGCTTCGGAACGTGATCGCCAGGACACCGATGTTGAATTCTTCTATTACGCCCGTATTGCTCAGAGCAGCCTGGATGCCGTGATTGCGACCGACACCAATTACACAACCCTGAGTTGGAATGAGACTGCTGAGAAGCTCTACGGCTGGAAAGCTGAGGAAGTGCTCGGGAAAACTATCGACACGGTCCTGCAGACCGTCTTTCTTGACTCTACGCGGGAGGAAGCAAGCCAGCAGTTACGCGGTAATGGGTACTGGAAAGGGGAAGTACTTCAGTTGCGCAAAGATGGCACGCGGCGGCTAATCCTCTCCTCGGTCGTTTTGATCAAGGATGGATCAGGTACAAAAGTTCCGCATCCATGATTGTGAGCGATAGATAGCTTCTATAAAGAGGGGAGGAATAGAAAATATGATAGAGTATACGAACTTCCGGCAACGGCTCGATGCTGTGTTGCGTACGCTCGACGTAAAGCAGGTGAGTGAATTTCTTATAGCTGAAAAGCAGTGGCAGGCAGGCCAACCTGCCGACGTAGAATTCGCGATGTGGATGATGATTGCTGGCAGCCCTACCTTGCGAGATCTGCACGAGCAAGCGCGGCAATGGCTGGTGGGTCATGGACACGAGGATGAGGCGAACGCAGTGCTGAGAAGAGAAAAGGGTTCTGCTGGAGAGCAGGGCAGCAAGAAGCAGGGACGTGGAACGCAAAAGAGGCAGGTTGGATCACCGGCGAAACATAATGCTCGCCGATCATCTTGATTTCTCGTGATGTATCTCCCACAGAGTCGCAACTCGTGTATATCAATAAAGTAGCTCGGCGTGTTATGATATGCGAACGAGCGTTATTCATACTCAACCTGCGAGTGTGAAGTTACAATGAAAGGAACCGAAATGGCAGAAGCATATTGTGTCAAATGTAAAACCAAGAGGGAAATAAAGGATCCGAAAGAAGTGACTATGAAAAATGGCAGGCATGCCTTAAAAGGAACCTGCCCGGTTTGTGGCACGACCATCCAGAGCTTTCTGAGCGATAAGAAAGCGTAACAGCTTCTTTTCTACCTGAAAAAAGCACTTCCAGGTCAAAGACCTGGAAGTGTAGTAGATCACCCTACCCATTTAATGGTTGGGCTGACCTGAGAGTGGAGTACGTTCCCTGCGTGCAAGACGCGGTGCAGTTCAACCAGAACGAACTGGAACTGGTCTCCCCTTCCCGCAGATGCGATTGGTAAGGTACTTCACTTTGTTGTCCGACACATTGTCGAACATATGTTATAACGAATCAGACTACTTCTAGGCTTCCGCTTTCTTATGCTGCGCAATGATTTCCTGCTGTACATTAGGGGGTACTTCTTCGTACTGGTAGAACTCCATGGTGAAGGTGCCGCGCCCCTGCGTGATTGAACGCAGATCAGTTGCGTAGTGCAGCAATTCGGCCTGTGGCACATTCGCGGTAATTTGCTGCTGGCCATTGCCAATGGGGGTCATACCCAACACGCGGCCGCGCTTGGTGTTGATATCGCTCATGATGTCACCCATGTTGCCCTCCGGCACGGTGACGTTTACCGTCATGACCGGCTCCAGAAGGGTTGGGCTGGCTTGGGGCACCGCCTCTTGCATACCAAGTGAGGCGGCAACTTCGAATGACTGCGCAGACGAGTCTACCGGGTGGTATTTGCCATCCACCAGCGCCACTTTGATGTATACCAACGGGTTGCCGGAAATGAAGCCGCGTTTAAGCGACTCGCGCACACCTTTTTCTACGCCTGGGATGTACTGACCGGGAACCACGCCGCCGACGATTTTGTCTTCAAAGATAAAGTTTTCTTCGCCTCCCATTGGTAGTGGCTCGATCTCCAGCCAGACATCGCCGAATTGCCCATGACCGCCGCTCTGGCGCTTGTGGCGGCCATTGGCGCGGGCCTTCTTGCGAATGGTTTCGCGATAGGAGATGCGCGGCTCGCGCGCCTCCAGGTCAACCGAGTATTTACGCTTGATGCCCTCGATGACAATCTGCAGGTGGGATTCACCGATGCCGGAGAGCAGCACTTCGGCGGTTTCCGGGTCGCGCGTAACGCGCAGCGTGCGATCTTCTTCTACAACACGAGCCAGTGCATTACTCATTTTATCCAGGTCGGCCTTACTTTTTGGGAAAACGGCGACGGTGTAGCAAGGCTCTGGGAAGTTAACGGGTTCCAGGGGATCGGCAGCGTCTTTGTTACTGGAAAGCGTATCGCCAGTGTGGGTGTTGGCGAGCTTCGCGACTGCTCCGAAGTCGCCTGCGGGAATTTCGGTGGCACTCTCTTGCATTTTGCCGCGCGGCGTGATGAGTTGTCCAATGCGCTCATCGGCCTTCGTTTGCAGGTTATACACATGCATATCCGGCTTGAGCGTCCCTGTATAAATCCTGAAATTGCTAATGGTACCGACTTGCGCTGCCGCCGTCTTGAAGACAAACATTGAGAGATTGTTGCCAAAGGCCTGCGTGTCCTCTGGCAGCGCGTCTGCTGCGTTTGGGAGGTAGTCAGCGATGGCGTCGAGGAGTGTCTGCACACCGATGTTTTTGCTGGTCGAACCACACAGCACCGGAATTAATTGACCGGTGCGTGTCCCCTGCTTGATAACCGAGAGAATTTCTTCGTCGCTGAGTTCTTCGCCCTCCAGGAATTTCTCCATCACCGCGTCATCGCTTTCGACCGCGGACTCGATCAGCTGCTCGCGATAGCTGCTCATGCGCTCTTTGATGTCAGCCGGAATGGGAACTTCCTGTACTTTGTTGCCGCCCTCAAAGGTGTAGCCTTTTTGTGTCACCAGGTCTACCACGCCTTTGAAGCCTGCCTGCTCACCAATAGGGAGTTGTAGTGGGACGACTTTCAAGCCGAACTGCTTGCGCAGCGATTCGAGCGCCTGGTCGAACGAGGTATTTTCTCGATCCAGTTTGTTCACAAGCACCATACGCGGTAAATTGCGCTCGTCGGCGTAGTTCCAGGTCAATTCAGTACCGACCTCTACGCCTTTTTCAGCCGTTACTACCACCAGCGCCGCGTCGGCTACGCGCAGCGCCGCTTTGACTTCACCTACGAAGTCCGCATAGCCGGGGGTATCAATGAAGTTGATCTTGGTGTTTTTCCATTCGACGGGCAGCACTTTGGCATGCAACGTCATGCGTCGTTTGAGTTCATCGGGATCGTGATCGCCGATTGAGCTGCCCTCATCAACTTTGCCTTGTCGCGTGACCGCCCCGCTATCATACAGCGCAGCATCTATGAGAGATGTTTTACCTGCTCCAACATGGGAAATCAACGCTACGTTGCGAATGTGTTCCGCAGTATAGACCTTCATGAAACGCTTATCCTCCTGAGTTTCTATGCCAGAGGTGGCCTATCCAGATCAGGTGTTATGGGGATAGGTGAAATAGGCGCCTGCATCCCCACACCAATTGTGAATTGTTCCGGCCAAAGGTAAAAAAGACAGTACACCCATCTCGTTTGGTTAGTATGTTGTAGTATAACAGTATCAGGCGGTTTGTTCAACAGAAATTTTATCGCCGTCGAGAAAGCATAGTAAACTTCGTTGTTCCTGCATCGTAAGGAGGTATCCTCGTGGTTACTCTTCCAAAAGCCATCACCTTTGACTGCTATGGCACCCTGATCGACTGGGAAAGCGCCATTCAGCAGTTTTTCGCTCAGAGACTGGCCGCGCACAATATTGAGGGCATCGATACGCACGCTTTGCAACGACAGTGGGAAGAGATTCAGTTTGTGTTTATTCAAGAACACTATCGTCCCTACCGTGAGGTGCTGCGTGATACCATGCGCATGGCCCTGGACACTGCCCAGGTCCCCTATGCTGAGCAAGACCTCGAGGAATTTGCTAATGCAATGGGAACATGGAAACCGTTTCCCGATACTAAAGAAGCTATTCTAGAATTGCAGAGATTCCTGAAAGTAGCACTTATTACGAATACTGACAACGATATTATTGCTGAGACTGAGGGCACGATAGGCGTGAAATTCGATGAAATTATTACTGCTGAACAGGCGGGAGCATATAAACCCAGTCACAAAGGCTTTCTGCTGGCGCGTGAACGGCTGGGCTTGCCGGTCTCGGATATCTGGCACGCTGGTTTCGGCTTCAAATACGATATAGTACCCGCGACCGAACTGGGATATACAACGGTCTGGGTCAATCGACAAGGGGAAGGGAGACCAGTGGATGTGAAGGAGACGTTTCTGTTGGGGGATATGAGGACGCTAGCGTATCTTATCAAGGGGATCGCGGCTTTGTGAGTTGCAAATTGCTCTCCTCCTGCTATAATACCCCTCACGGAGGTGTGAAGCATGATAACGTATGATGACTTCGAGAAAGTCGATATCCGCGTGGGTAGGGTGATCAAAGTGGAGGATTTTCCACAGGCGCGCAAGCCAGCTTACAAATTAGAGATCGATTTTGGACCAGAAATTGGAATTAAGAAATCATCGGCTCAGATTACGAAATATTATACAAAAGAAGAACTCCTGGGCAGACTGGTGATGGGAGTCGTGAATTTCCCTGTCAAACAAATTGGCCCTTTCTTTTCTGAATCTTTGACGCTTGGCGTAGCAGATGAGAATGGCGATGTGGTATTACTGAGTCCTACGCATGCAGTGCCGCCCGGTGAGAGAATGTTTTAGAGTAGGAATTAGGGGACTAAAGGAATAAATTGGGATAAGTGTGTGTTATAATATAAGTATGACGTCAGATGTTGTTGTATCGTTACTGTGGGAAGATTGTTTCCACCGATTGCAATATGTTAGTTGACGTCGATGTGGGAGCAAACCCTAGTGAGAATTTATGTTGGCAGCCTGTCGTATAACACGACAGATCAAGACCTTGTTGATCTGTTTGGGCAGGTTGGAGAAGTTGTCTCAGCGACAGTAATTACTGATCGGGATACCGGGCGCAGTAAAGGATTTGGTTTTGTAGAGATGAGTGACGATGCTGCGGCACGCAAAGCCATCGACCAGTTCAATGGTACGACGCTTGGCGACCGGACCATCGTTGTTAATGAAGCTCGTGACCGGCGAGATCAACAGCGTGGAGGCGGTCAGGGTTACCAAAACAGAGGCCGTCGCCAAGGTGGTGGTGGCTATCGAGATAGAGGCTACTAAGTCTACTGTCTCAATTGTTTGAGCAAGCTACTCAGGAGAGAAAGTCAGCGCATGCGCTGGCTTTCTCTTTTTCATTTTTCGCGGATCACTTTCAATGTTGCGAGTCATGTCTATTTCTATTGTTCTGACTCCTCTCTGCTGCTATACTGAATTACATATTTTAGTAATCAGCAAATACTACGAAGGAGAAACATATGACCGTAGATATCAGCGACATTGAGAGTATCATTGCCCAGGAAAATGCCTGGCGGCAGACACAAACCATTAACTTGATTGCCAGCGAAAATACTCCCAGCGAGGCAGTGCGACGAGTACAGCTTTCTGATTTCATGGGGCGCTATGCCGAGGGGCATCCTAACGAGGGCGATAAAGTGAATCGCTATTATCAGGGGACGCGCTACATCGACGAGATTGAGAGCATGGCAACCAGGGAGATCATTGAACTATTTCGGGCCAGACAGGCCGATGTGCGCCCGATCAGCGGCAATGCTGCCAATACCGCCATCGCCATGGGCTGGCTGCGTGGTGGCGATACCGTTGTAGCGAACTCGACCGACGCGGGTGGGCATATCAGTCACGGGCCTGTGGGTGTCTTTGGGCGGCGTATTCAGAGCCGTGGCCAATCGCTCAAGCTGGGTGGTCCCAACTCTATCAACCTGCATTATTTGCCGCTCACCGAGGATCACTATCATATCGATGCGCAAAAGACCATCGAACTGATTGAGCGTGTTTCCCCACAACTGGTGGTTATGGGCAAAAGCCTGTTCCTTTTCCCTGAACCCGTCACGGAAGTGGCTGCTTTTTGCAAAACGAAAGATATTCCTCTCCTCTATGATGGAGCGCATGTATTGGGATTGATCGCGGGCGGCGAGTTTCAGCAGCCCTTGCACGAGGGCGCAACCTGGATGACCGCCAGTACACATAAGACGTTCCCTGGCCCGCAGCGGGGCGTCATCTTAGGGAACCTGGATGAAGAGGGCGAGAAAAAATATTGGCCCGCCGCCGATCGCGGAGTGTTCCCCGGTACATCCAGTAACCACCATCTGTTCACGCTACCCGCTCTGGTTGTAGCAACTCGCGAAATGCAGAAGTACGGTCGTGAGTACGCCACGCAAATCGTGCGCAATGCCCAGGCGCTTGGGCGCAACCTGGACGAACTCGGCACACCCGTCGAGGCGCGCGACTTTGGCTATACTAAGAGCCACATGATCGCCGTCAACGTATCTCAATGGGGTGGCGGTGTCGAGGTTGCCAAACGTTTGGAAGTCAACGACATCATCGTGAACTACAACATGGTCCCTGGCGATGCTGACCCGCGCAACCCATCCGGGCTGCGTATCGGTGTCCCCGAAATGACGCGCTTCGGCATGGATGAGCGCGCCATGGGCGAACTGGCCCAGCTGATCCATGATGCTATTCGCGAGAAGAACGTGAAAGAACAGGTGCACCCACTGCGTCGGCGGTTCGTAGAGATGAAGTATGTGTAAAGGAGTCAGGTAATCCAATGTTCCCTATAGGCCTTTGCTTATAGGGAACATTTTTCTTTTACGGCTAGCAGGGCAAGGCTTTGACTGTCTTCTCCTGCTCAGTATCTTTTTCGCCGGAATGCACGTCCAATCAATGTAAAAGCAAATGAGTACAATGGGGGAAGATAGATAGCATGCGCTCAGGGTATGTGCCAGAAGTGCAGAAGATAGCAGTATTACGAGCCAATCGTTTAGGAGATTTCATCTTTGCCTTACCGGCATTGGAATCCCTGCATTTCGCCTATCCCGAGGCAGAACTGGTGCTGTTAGCGTTGCCCTGGCATGCCCGTTTTCTTTGTGCCGGGGTAAGCGTCAAGCCGGGCGAAGCAGAGGACAAAGACAGGTTGGAGCAATTTTTCCAGGCAATGCGGCAGGAGCGGTTTGATCTGGCCTGCCAACTGCATGGTGGAGGACAGTATTCCAACCCTTTCATTGTAGGCCTGGGTGCCAGAGAGACCGTTGGCTTGAAAGCGCAGGATGCAATGGCTCTGGATCGTTGGATTCCCTACCACTATTTCCAGCATGAGATCCTGCGCTATTTAGAGGTTGTTTCGCTCGTTGGAGCTGCTCCCCTCTGCCACGAACCGCATCTCGCGGTAACAGAGCAGGATATCGTTGAGTTAGAAGCCGTTCTTCCGGGGCAGAAAAGGCCACTGGTCGTACTCCATCCAGGAGCCAGTGATCCCAGGCGCCGTTGGCCGGCAGAGAAGTTTGCTCGGGTTGGAGATACCCTCACGGCCAGTGGTGCGACAGTAGTTGTCACCGGCATGGAGCCCGAGCGCAGGATTGTTGAACAGGTAACCCGAACTATGCGAGGCGAGAGCGTGAATCTGTGTGGCCGCCTCTCACTCGGCGCGCTGGCTGCTCTGCTCTCCAGAAGTTGCGTAGTTGTCTCTAATGATTCGGGCCCACTGCACCTTGCTCACGCGGTCGGTGCCAGAACAGTAGGTATTTATTGGTGTTTTAATCTAATGAACGGGGCCCCACTTTCGCGGCTCCGCCATCGTCCTCTCGTGTCCTGGCAGCTCAACTGCCCGATATGCGGCTGTGATCATTCCCACGGCCATTGTTCCCATTCGGCTTCCTTCGTTAGCGATATTCCTGTTGAGGAGGTTATAGCCTCAGTACAAGATTTGATGGCTGAGTAACGTAATCCGAATTACGATGATTGATACTGCTGCAACAGGTCCATCAGCCACTGTTCGTCATGAATAGGTACGCCTGCTTTTTGTGCCTTAGCTAGCTTGGAACCTGCATCCTCGCCTACAATCAGGTGGCTGAGGTTTTTGCTCACACCGGTAGCAATTGTTCCGCCCAGGCGCACGATTGCCTCTTCAGCGGCAGGGCGCGTCATACTGCTGAGGCGTCCGGTGAGCAGGAAGGTCTGACCAGCGAGTGGGCCTTCGACCGTCTTTTGCTCCTCCTGCATATTCAACCCGGCCTGTCGCAGTCGTTCGATCAGGGCGCGGTTCTGTTCGTTCTGGAACCAGCTATAAACGCTCTGTCCAGCAACAGGGCCGATACCCGGGATGCTGCTGATGTCGGCTTCACTGGCATGCATCAGGCGATCCATCGAGCCGAAATGCTGGGCGAGAATCTGCGCGGTCTTCCCCCCAACGTGCCGGATATTCAAACCGAAGATGAGCCGGGCGAGGGAGCGGTGTTTGCTGGCTTCGATGGCATTGAGCATGTTGTCGGCGCTTTTATCCTTGATGCCATCCAGAGAAAGTAGCTGGTCGCGTGTCAGTGAGTAAAAATCGGCGATGCTTTTAACAAAGCCGGTCTCGACCAGTTGCTCGGACATCTTCTCACCGATGGTTTCTATATCCATTGCTCCTTTTGAAGAGAAGTGGATAATGCCTTCGAGATTGCGAGCCGGGCATTGCAGATTGGGGCAGTAGGCCATGGCTTCGTCTTGCGAACGCACAAGCAGCGTATCGCAGATGGGGCAGCGTTCCGGCAGGTGATACACTTCCTCTTTGCCGGTGCGCCGTTCGACGACAGGCTTCACTACCTGTGGGATGACCTCGCCAGCGCGCTCTACCAGCACCCAGTCACCGATACGCAGGTCTTTGCGCTGGATGTCACCCTCGTTGTGCAGTGTGGCGCGAGAAACGATTACGCCGCGAATATTGACGGGTTCGAGCAGCGCCCAGGGGTTGACAGAACCCGTGCGACCGATATTGATGCGGATATCGAGCAGTTGCGTAGCAACTTGAATGGGCGGATATTTGAAGGCGATGGCCCACCTCGGGTCGCGTGCCACCGTGCCCAGTTCCTGCTGTTGCGCCAGGTCGTTAATTTTAATCACCACCCCGTCGATCTCATACGGCAGGTTAAAGCGTTCCCGCTCCCACTTTTTACAGTAGTCCATAACCTCGTCGAGACTCTTTGCAAGCTGGATGTGCGGATTGACGGGGAAACCCCATTCACGTATCAGTTGCAGCGCTTCCCACTGGCTATGAAAGTCCATGCCCTGCATATAGCCGATCTGGTAGCCGAAAAAGTCGAGATGGCGCGTGGCCGTGATGCGCGGGTCTTTCTGGCGTAACGAACCTGCTGCCGCGTTGCGTGGGTTGGCAAACAGGCGATTGTCGGTCATTTCTTCATTCAGCTTCTCGAAACCCCTGGTAGACATATAAATTTCGCCGCGTACTTCCACCTTATCGGGGATGCGCTCACCGCGCAGCTTCTGGGGGATGCTGCGAACGGTGCGTATATTGGGAGTCCAGTCTTCCCCTACCAGGCCATCTCCACGCGATGCTCCAACGGTGAGTTTGCCCTTTTCGTAGGTCAGGGCCATGGCCAGCCCATCGATTTTAAGCTCGCAGACGTATTCAAATGCGGCGTTGGGGAGAATGTTCTGCGCGCGTTTATGCCAGGCTCGCAATTCATCTTCACTGCGCGCGTTGGCCAGGCTCAGCATTGGAACGGGGTGGTGATGCTGCGGTACATCCTGCACCGGACCGGCTCCGACGCGCTGTGTGGGCGAATCGGGCGATTGTAGCTCCGGGTGATCCCGCTCGATGCCCTGCAGTTCGATCATCAACTGGTCATATTCGGCGTCCGTTAAGGTCGGGTTATCCTGGACATAGTAATGATAGTTGGCTTCCTCGATCTGGTGGCGCAATTGGGCGACGTGGGCGGCGAGAAGTTCTTCTTCGCTTGTACCAGCCTGCTCTAATGGAGTTGCATCTTGTAATTCGGCCATGTGACTTGCTCCTGCTTAGCCTGTATTGGAGTGTTCCTGGTTCTCTGTACTATTCCGTTTAGAAAGGCTGATAGTGGAATACTGTGGGTGAATCTTCAAACAAACCGTTGATATGACTGCGCCATTGTGGGAAGAGCGGTCCTCCCCGGAAACCCTGGGTGTGCGCTTCAAACGAGGTCCAGATATTGATGAGCATATATTGTCTGGGCTGCTCGATGCACCGTTCCACACGAGAAGAGATGCATTCGGGATGCTGGCGAATCACTTCCAGCCCCTTTAAGATCGCGTGTCCAAGCTCATCTTCTTTTCCTGGGATCGCTTGAAAAATGGCAATTTCTGTGACCATAAAAAAATAAATCCTCCATTTCTGAGATGTATCGTATCATAGCTGCGCAAGGTTGTATGGTATATCCTGCTACACCCCTTGCGAGACTCCCCAATCCGTCTGGAAAGTGCTCTGGAGCCTGCTCAGCACAGTGGCATCAGAGACAATGATGCCCAGTTCACGGTTTTGATCCAGCGATTGGCTGGAGATGTTTTCCGACCCGACGAAAGCTTTGACGCCATCCACAACGATGATTTTGGCATGCATGTACAACTGGCTGTCCTCCCGTACCTGTACGCCTCCCGGTTTGATGGTCGCTATGCCCTGGCTATTGCTATCCCCGGATGAACTACTTGGGGCAGGTAAGATTACCTCGACATGCACACCGCGTTGCGCTGCGCTGGTGAGTGCCTGTTCGATGGAACTATCATTCATCTCTTCCGCTTCGATGAGCAATGTCCGGCGGGCACTGCCAATCAGAGCGTTGAAGTCGCTGCGCGAATTGACCGGGCTGACTACGAGATTGGGATCGTTGAACTGCGCCGTCGTGTGGTTCCAATCGGCGTTAAAGATGCTGATGACGGCCTGCACATCTTGCGCGTTCGTATCAATGATACCGTATTCGCGGTTCCTGAAGCCGCTGCTGCCGCTTGAGCCGCCCAGCGCGGAGCGTGAGAAATTGGAGGTCATAATGTAGGCGGTGGAGCCATCGATGATCATGCCCTTCTCATGCGTGAGCGCAAAATCGGGGCTGGTGTACTGCGCCCGGACACCAGCCGCCTTGAGTTGGTCGATGGTTTTTGAGGGGGAAGACCCACCTCCGAATGGATGTGGTTCCAGCATGACGCGTACATCTATGCCATTATTGGCCGCGTCTTCCAGCGCACGGATAACGTTGCGGTCCGACAGGATATATATCTCTAACCACACCGATTTTCTCGCTCCCTTGATTGCTCCTGTTATTATCTGCTCCCCGTCGTCCGGCTCAACGTAGACTCGCGCTCCCTGGGCGCCGGAACCAGCCGCGCAATTGCTCGTACACTGAGGTGTATTGCTCCCACCGGTTGAAATATTAATTATGCATCCACCCAATACCAACGATAAAGTAGCAAGTATTGGCAGCATAGATAGGTATTTCTTCATAAAACCCCTACCTCACGTACTGTTTTTACGACCTATGTGGTAAGTATATGATATAGCAGAGATTTTCTGCATGCTCTATCATCCTATTTCTGTGGGTGCTTCAAATGGAAATAATCGGGATACGAGCGCCTAATAATCCGTATACTGACCGGTGCCCTGAAGGGGCACCACTTTATAGGTGAATTGAGCGCCTACCTTTTGTAACGTGCTATAGTCCTGCGTAATAATCGCGAACGTTTCTATGGGCTGTTTTGTCTGTCCTCCCAACTTCACGTTTGGTAACACCAGGGTGAACGTCGTTGCTCCGGCGTCAGCACTATTTTTGAGAGGGGCCGTAATAAGAGTGCCAATCGCACCTGGCTGTATGCGCAGTTTGTCACTGGGAAAGGTGAGACTTCCCTGCGCAT
Organism: Chloroflexota bacterium; assembly: GCA_005882595.1. Lineage (GTDB taxonomy): Bacteria > Chloroflexota > Ktedonobacteria > Ktedonobacterales > Ktedonobacteraceae > VBFM01. The sequence continues at coordinate 848 of VBFM01000143.1, read as the reverse complement.
CCTGGTAATCAAGCTCAGACGAATTATCTTCATTGATGTAGTAAGAAATCTTCAAGTCTCCGCCGGTAAGTAGGAACATGGTAGCCAGATCACTTTGCTGTGTCATGAAATAATCCTCCTTATCAGGCCCTAAATATATTCAATGATGGACGTGCGTGTGAAAAAAGCCGTGCTCCGTATTATTTCGGCATACGATTATAAACAGCTAGCCAATTCGTTGCAATCTGCGTTTGTGCATCTTTCAGCGACATAGCCCCCGAACAGACCTGGTCGTGCAGGTAGTTTTCAACTTGATCCTTTTCGTGAAAACCAGGTTTGGGAGAGGCGGCCTCGGGCCAAAGATTGGCGATGTCGTTAGAGCCACCTAGCTCTAAGGAGACGAGGTGATCGACTTCATACTGACCTGCATAGTGAGAGCGTATACCGTACTCAGCGTAGACCTGATCCTTTTCACTTGAGGGTACATTTCGCACTGAACTTGCATACCCTGACGTACAAATCTGCTGTACTGTCGCGTTGGGGAAGATAGCACCTGGAGTACACGCAGAGTCGGGTAGCCCTCCATGAGCTGCGCACCCTGATGTTTTCGTTTGCTTACCGAAGTGAGCAGAGCCACTCGATGGAATAGCTGTATTTGCTGGACTAGGTAAGCCATTGCCTGAAATCTTTATCTCACACCCGCCCAATACCAACGATAAAACGGCTAGTAGTGCCAGTACAGCGAGGTATTTCTTCATAGCTCCTGCCTCACGTAAGGTGTTTTACGGCCTGCGTTGTAAGTATATGATGTAGCAGAGATTTTCTCTTCTCTATCATTCACGTTTCCTCGTATAAATACGTTTCATGAC
>VBFM01000142.1:10285-10843 GCA_005882595.1 Chloroflexota bacterium | reverse complement strand
GCGGCTGGGGGAAGTGCTGGCGGTACTTTACCTGATGTTCAACGAGGGTTACCTCTCCAGTAGCGGCGTAACCCCGACCCGGCGCGACCTCGCCGAAGACGCCGCCTGGCTGACGGTATTGGTTACGCGCTTCCTGCCGGGGGAGCCTGAGCCGCTTGGTCTGCTCGCCCTCATGCGCCTGCACCTGGCCCGTGCCGAGGCGCGGTTTACCGGCGCTGGAGAGTTGATCCTTCTCCCAAAGCAGGACCGCTCGCTCTGGGACCGCTCGATGATCGCAGAGGGGATAGCCCTGATAGAGCAGGCGGCAGCATTAAGGCGGCCGGGTCCGTACCAGGTGGAGGCTGCGATCGTCGCCTGCCACGCCGAGGCCGAATCCTGGGACACCACCGATTGGCGACAGATTGTAGTACTCTATGATCTGCTGCTCTCGATGAGGCCCTCGCCGGTAGTGCGGCTGAACAGGGCAGTCGCGCTGCGGCAGGTGGCGGGGCCAGAGGTGGCGTTGGCCGAGGTGAACGCACTATCTCAAGAGCTTGATCATTACCACCTCTTCCACGC
>VBFM01000142.1:6445-10245 GCA_005882595.1 Chloroflexota bacterium | reverse complement strand
AGCATTGGAACTCACGCAGAACCGCGCCGAGCAGTCCCTGCTGGCGCGCCGCTTACTGGAATGGTGATTCTAATCGCCTGCCTTTATCTGTTTGCCGCTGCCTTGATATCCACCAACTGCTGCGTATGCATCTTATCATGCTGGGGCAGGATATTTACCATCTGGTAGAACTTAAGCTGGCCCCAGGTGGGGTGTCGAAATGGGCGCTCCCAGTCATCCACGGGCAGTTCTGAGAGGTATTGGAAGACCTCTTCGCGCCGCGCTGCCATGCCTGCCAGCACTGCATCGAGCGATGCGGGCGGTTCGGCTGCACGTGTGCGGCGCGGCGTTTCTTCTTCAGTCGCGGTAACTAAGGGGTTGTCTTCGTTTTGTATAAGCTGCATCTGTTCCAGGGCAAGTCCATCCGCGATATAGAGATGATAGGCTATTTGAAGCGGAGTCCACTCGCTGCCATCGGCAGGCGCTTTGGTCAGTTCCTCTTTGCTGAATTTTGCCAGTTGTCCCATAAATTCTATGCGAGCCGCGACCATTTTGCGGCGCACCTTGTCATACGGGTTCTCTACTGTTGCCATAACTTGTTCTTCCTCCAGCCTGGGTCTTACTCTGCGTGTTGCACCAGTCGGTTATATAAACGTTCTAACTCATCTTCACTATTAAAGTGTAGGACTAGTGTACCCTTCCCCTTTGTATTTCGCTTCAAATCAACCTTGACCATCAGCGCGTTGCGGAATTGCGCTTCCAGGTCTTCGATTTCGGGGGAACGGAGTGAAGCGGAGGAGACAAGCGTCGCCTTGTCGGCGCGTTCAGCCGCTTTGATACGTGCGGCCAGTTCTTCAGCCTGCCGCACATTTAATTTTAAGCTGATAATCTTGCCCATCGCAGCAAGCTGATCTTCTTCGCGGGTGATACCGACCAGTGCGCGCGCGTGACCCTCGGTGAAATTTTCCAGTTGATTGACCAGCGCCTCGCGCACCCTGGGGGCGAGTTGCAGCAGGCGCAGGGCATTGGTGATAGTTTGGTGATAGTCGAACGGTCCTTGCTTACCTGCCGGGCTACCATCTCTTGTGTCAGGCCATATTCTTCGATTAACGCCTGGTATGCCAGCGCCTCTTCAATCGGGTTGAGATCGGCGCGCTGGATGTTCTCAATGAGGGCCAGTTCGAGCATTTCCTGCGGAGTGGCCTCTTTGACGACAACGGGAATTTTCTTCAATCCCGCCACGCGTGCGGCGCGCCAGCGCCGTTCACCCGCGATAATTTGATACTGTACCACAGCAGTTATAGCGGGAGCGGCGGGGCCGGCCGCCGGCTCGTCGTCTGAAAACCAGCCGCCGGGGGCAGCTTTGGGGGCGGCGCTGCTATCCAGGCGTGTAACCACCAGGGGCTGCAGCAGGCCATATTGTTTGATCGATGCGCTCAGCTCCAGCAGTTTTGGATCGTCCTCGCGAAAAGCGCGGCGCGGCTGGCGTGGATTGGGAATGATGCTGTCGATAGGAATCTGAAAAATACTCTCTTCGTCGACACGCGAGGGCTGCTGCGCGGCCATGACTTCAGATGCGCCAGAGATCAAGGCGTCCAGCCCGCGCCCCAGTCCGAATTTCTGCTTAGCCACGAGCCATTACCTCCTCTGCCAGTGTGCGATAAGCGACTGCTCCGGGGGAGTTCGGATCGTAATCAAGAATAGCTTGCCCAAAACTGGGCGCTTCACTCAAGCGGACGTTGCGGTTGATGATGGTCTGAAAGACTTCCTTGGGAAAATGATTGCGCACCTCTCGCACAATCTCACCTGCCAGGCGTGTGCGCGGATCAAACATACTCAAGACCACCCCGGCAATATAGAGGTCCGGATTGAGCTTACTTTTGACAATCTGAATGGTATTGAGCAGGTGGCTTAATCCCTCCAATGCCAGGTATTCGCACTGTATGGGAATGATCAAGCCATCGGCGGCAACCAGGGCATTTACAGTGAGAAGGCCGAGCGAGGGAGGACAATCAATGATAATGTAATCGCAGCGCTGACGAATCGGCTCCAACGCTTGACGTAAGCGGCTCTCTCGTGCTATAGCGCCAACCAGTTCGATTTCGGCTGCGGCCAGGTCTACGGTACAGGGAGCAATCACTAATTCGCGCCGTTGGGAGGGCACGATCACGTCGAAGATGCTCAGCTCATCATCCTCTTGCACAAGGACATCGTAGATGGTGTGTGGCCCAAGTTTTTTCGCTACCCCGATGCCACTGGTCGTGTTCGACTGCGGGTCCATATCGACGAGCAATACCTTACGACCCGCCGCCGCCAGGTAAGTTGCCAGGTTGATTGCAGTTGTGGTTTTGCCAACTCCACCCTTCTGGTTTGCGATTGCATATACTTTCGACACAGTCTACTTCCGTACCTTCCGATGTAGGGGTGCAATGATGAATATTGCGCCCATCTACCGACCCTGGGCGCAATGAATTGCGCCCCTACACCACGATTTCTGCGTCCCTAGGTGCGATAAGTCAGGTTTCCATGTGGCGCAATTTGTATGCACATTGTAACAAATGCTCGCATGAGAAGCAACACTCACCGGTCAAAGTACAGAATACGGCCACAATTGCTGCACGATTGCAGGTCTTTACTGATTCTCACCCGCTGTAACTCGCTCGGCGTCAAAATGACGCGGCACCACTGGCATGAATTTTGCTCTACTTTGGAGACCGCGCGCCCCTGCTTGGTACGTTTAAGCGCATCGTAGCGTTTGAGCAGTTCTGCATCAATGTTCCTCACGAATTGATCGCGTTTCGCCTGTAGCTCCTGTCGTTTTCCGTCCAACTGATCGCGGCGCACCACGCTGGAAACATTCTTTTGCCTCCAGTCTTCCTCTGTGCGCTGCAACGCTTCAGCTTTCTGCTGCACCAGTTCTTTCAAAGTATCTGTCGCATCCATAACTTGCAGGGTCATCTCTTCCTGGCGGCTTTGCTGCGCGCGCAGGTGCTGTGTCTCCTGTTGCACAGCATACAGTTCTTTTGAATTCGTGATTGTGCCACTGTAAAGGCGCTGTTCCAGTAGTCGCAGACGCTGGTCCAGTTCCTCAAGTGCCCATTCAGCCTCCTTTTGTGATTGCAATCCAGCCTGGAGTTGCTGCTGTGCGATCCTGTGTTCCGCACGCGCCTTCCTTAAAGCTGCATCTTCTTGAAGTGAATGTACCAATGTCTGTTGCTCAGCGATGAGGCGTTCCAGGTCGAGGTCAAACTGCTGTAACTGATAAAGTGTGGCAGCTATCTGTGTCGTGCTCATCGGCAGATGATACTCCTTTCCGAGCCTACGACGGGGTTGAATTCTATTGTATAACCCGCAGAGGTCGACCGCAAGGGCTGTGATCATGAAAACAGGGCTTCTCAAAATTTGACCTTCACTTTTGAGAAACCCTGAATAGAGAGTTGGGGCCGTGCCCAGCCGTGTCAGGCCCTGACACGGCACCTGGAGGTTAGCCGCCAGTGTAGCCGATGGTATCGGTTCCCCCTTGCTCACCATTCGCATTGAAGTACATGGGCCGTTCGGTGACAAAGGCCCCGCCGTTATTGATGGTCTGCACGGTCATCGAGACTTCGAAACAGGGGGTGGGAGAGCCGGAGGGACACATGTGTTGCAGCATGATGGCCACGATATCGGCCGTGGCCCGGCTATGGCCCAGCACGTTCATGGTGAAGGTGTAGACCTGGCCTTGCTGGTTGAACAAGGTGACGTAGATCAGTTCGGCGTTGGCGGTGGGGTTTTGCACCGTCAACCACTCGTCATAGTCGACCTGGGTATAGCCCTCGGCG
>VBFM01000142.1:0-6406 GCA_005882595.1 Chloroflexota bacterium | reverse complement strand
CCCCCAATGCCCCACAGGTTGCGCCCATCGCTGCGACTCTGGTGGTTGTAGGCGAAGAACATCTCGCGCTCGGCCACGATGCTGGCTCCCGTGGAGGTGATCTCGGCCGAGACGCTCTGACCCGGCTCGCTGGCGTTGCTATTGACGTTGAAGACCGTCTGGGAGAGCGTGGGGATATGCAGAGTGGACTGGGAGGTGCTGCCATCGGGATACTCCAGCTTGATGGTCACATTCGCGGTGGTATTGGCGCTGGTGTCCAGGTTGGCGATGACGAAGTTCTCCTGGAACTGCCCGCCGGTGTAACCTTCGGCAAACAACCAGTCGCTGGAGAGCGCCTGCACCCCAATCACATCAGCAGCCCCCGACACGATGCCCGCGTTGCCAGCAGTGAGGTGGTTGAAGTAGGTGGGACGCTCCACCGCTACCAGCTGGTCGGAGCTCACCAGCACCGCCACATGAGCGGGTAAGGCTGGGGAGGCCTGGCTGGGGAAGATGGTGCCGCGCGTGCCCGGCAGCACTGCCAGGCTTTGTTGGCCCACCTGGTGGCCGCCCCAGTAGTAGGTGGCGCTCAAGTGAGCGGTCTGTCCACCTGGGGGGTTCAAGATGGGCAGGAACGAGGCGTAGCTGCCGCCGCTGGGCTGGGTGCCGCTGGCTAGATCGGCGAAGTAGAAGCTCCTGGCCAGTTTGGTGACCCCCAGCACATCGCTGCCACTGGTAGTGTTGACGGCCGCGAAGTACATGGGTCGCTCGGCCACGATGCCGGTACAGTTGGGGGTGGCGTTGGTGTCCACCGTCAGGATGGCCGAGTCCGAGATGCCGATGCCGCTGGGACTGGTGCTCAGGTCGTTATCGACAAACTCGCTGAGGCGCTGATTGGCGTAGACCGTTACCGGCACGTTCTTGGTCAGGGGGCTGCCTCGATCGGGGGTATACAGGTAGGTAATGTTGACCCGGCAGGTGTTGCTGGTGGGATTATCCAGCGAGAGCCACTCGGTGAAGCCATCGCCGGCGCGCCCTTCGGCAAAGTACCACGTCTTAAACACCGGCCCGGGCTGCACTTTCGGCGATGGTGTAGGCGAAGGTGATGGAGACGGTGATGGAGTTGGCGATGGTGGGGGTCCCTGGTTGGCATAACTGAGAAATTGCTGGTAGATGTACCTTCCCATACTGGCCAGGGGTGTTCCCTGGTAATTTGAGATTAGCTGCGGATAGCCACACCCTGAATTGCTGCCGCCTACATCGTACCATGCCCAGGCTACCCAACCCATTGAGTGCGCGTCAAAGTATGGGACAAGCTGGCTCATGAGTTTAGTCAGGCAATCGTATTCACCGCTTTCAGCCGATATGATCGGGTACGTCGATGTGAGGTTGCCGAAGGAGGCATCCCATAAGGCGGGTGTATTCTTGCCGCCGTAGGGATAGGGATGAGTATCATAGACCACATTCGAGCCACTAATCTTATTGGTGGTGATCCCACTCAACTCGTAGCCCCAGTTGGTCCCAGCTACGAGTACCACATTGTTCGCCCCGGCGGTGCGTACCGTGGTGACAAGGGTCTGCATACCGACCGCCTGATAGCTGGGGGATTGGCCGGGAACAGTACCATTATCATTGGTGATCTGACACCCACTAAGCCAGCACTGCCAGGTTGCCGTTGATGTTGAGAAGGTGGGATGTGGCTCATTATATAACTCAAAAAGCACATTCGTATAGCTCGCATAAATTGGAGCCACCTGCTGCCAGAAAGTCACACTTCTCGCGTCGGGCATCTCCCAGCCCGCAGCTTGAGCCTGACCACCAGCGTCAGTCCATTGCAGATCGATAATGACGTTCAGTTTCAACGCGGTGAGTGTGTCAACAGTCTGTTTCACGGTTGCCTGGTATTGCGCTGCGGTGCATTGCCCTGGCAATCCATTCAGCCAGATACTCTGGGTCAGGGGCAGGCGCACTGTGTTGGCAAACCAGTAGGTACCGTTTGCATTGCTGGTACCAGACCCCATAAAAGCCAGGTGGCCCGAATCCAGGTTGCCGTCACCCTGGCATGCAAATTCCAGCCCATCAAGTCCTATGCCATGAAAAATATAAGGCTTCCCATCAGCCCCGATAATTTGATTGCCCTGCACGCGATATGGTCCATCCGCGTACTGATGATAGGTCAGGGATGATGGTGAGGCTGCCTGGGCAGAGCGCGCACTCCGGGTGAGCAGGGTGGTCAATGGCCTGATCCAGAAGATTCCAGCGCACATAGCTATTAAAAGGAGAAGACCCATTAATCGGAAAGCATAAGAGCGTGGCATAAGCAAGTTCCTTTACAACAAGTTACAATCAAGATGCTTTTAAGCGGCAGATGATGTAATTGTAACAGTGAATGCACATTCGTCAATATTTCAAGAAGTATCAAGTTGTATCATGGGCAGTATTTCTATAAACTGATCGTCCGTGTGATCTCTATTCTCGATATTTCAAGAAGTATCAAGTTGTATCACGGCGGTATTTAAGCCCACTGAGTTGCATCTAACCTCTAATTGTTTTCCTACGGTACAAAAGTACCGCATCACCCTCCTTATCTTCACCTGAAGTGACAGGTTTGAGTTGAAAGCGTTGAAACATAGGGATATATCTATCATAAGGAGTGTGTGTATGCCGCCCTCTTTCTTCCAGAGGCATTTTCTATTATTTGTGATCGGGGCTATCGCCCTCACTATCGCTGTTCAGGCGCTTCTGATTGCAGGGGAACATTACTTGGCCTCCCATCCTGGTGTGGGGCCATCCTATGGCGTCATTTTAGGAAAGACTCCAACGCCGACTGTTACACCCGCCCAGACGCAGCCAGCTAACCTTTACCAGCGTCCGGATTTCGAAGCAGGCATTGTTGATCCGCATTGGACCCAGAATTCTTATGGGCCAGATGACATTGCGTGGCAGAATGATCTCCCTTTGATCCAGGCGCAAACCGGGGCGCGCTGGCTGGAGATGCCCGTACTATTTACGCAGACATCACCGACATCGACCCAGGTCAAGACCGGTCAGGGTACTCCTACAGCGGAATCCGTTGTGTTTGGTATCAGGGCGGCGCGCGCATTGGGCTTTCATGTCTTTATAGTGCCGCTGTTTAGCGTGGATGTGCAGGGAGCATGGGCCGCCAGCATTCAATTCTCAACCGTTGCACTAGAGCAGCAGTGGTTTGATAGTTTCTGGCAGACATTTCAGCCCTATGTCGTGGCGGCCCAGGCTGGGGGCGCGGAGCAAATATCGATAGGTACCGAGGAAGTCTGGTTGCAAGAATACGCATCGATCACCTTGTGGAATACACTGATTGCGCGCGTGCGCAGCGTCTTTGCTGGCACTATTACCTATGATATGAACTGGACTTCCCTGAGTGACCCGGTACCGGCCTGGTTCAGCAACTCCGACCTGGGGATGGTTGGCGTCTCGGAGTACATTCCTCTGGTCGACCAGCGTGAGCGCCTTGAGCTGCCAGCCATAATTCCCCTATGGAGAGATAAAGTGAAGGTATTGCTTGATACACTGTCAACGCAGATTGGGAAACCCGTGATCCTCTCGGAGATTGGATACCGCAACAGCGCGGATACGCTCTATCATCCCTGGCTCCCTTTCTCAACCGTTTCACCGTCCGATCCGACTGAACAGGCAGCAGCATGTGACGCGGCGCTCACCAATATCATTCCTGACTCGCACATTATGGGTACTTTCTTCTGGGGGTGGGACTCTGTGAACGGGTTCAAACTTTCCGGCCAGCCCGCGATGGCGGTACTTCATAAGTGGTACACCTCGCCCCAAGCCTGAGCCAGGAACCGCAGAGGAAGGTGGCGCCCAATCGGCGTCAAGTTAAGGGTGGTCGAAATTGGCCGCACCTGGAAGATTTTTGAATAGCTCTGTTATTGAAAAAAAGCGCATTTAGAAGAGGTTGAAGCTAGTATGGTTGCCAGGGTAGCTCCACCGATTAACGATAAAAATTTACGTATGCAGGTTGCGCGATACGCCGAGTGGCTAAGCTCGCAGAGCCAGCGCAGTGTGAAGAGATCTCAGGAGTTAAGCCCCTATGGGGCAGATGCGACACGCGAGATGCATGAGTATATCGAGAACGCCGGAAAGACGGTGCAGGTGGGCGATAAAGAGGTCGCGATCTTCGCTCCTTTCCGACCGGAACATTCGGCGCTGCAAACATTCACACCCAAGCAGATCATCGCGTTGCTTGCGTTAGCCATTGCATGGGTACTCAGTCTGCTGGTATGGCGCCAGGGCATGCTGATTACCACTATCGCCTTCATCACGCTGCTTTACACCGGTCACCTGATCCTCAACATCGCGCTGGCGCTGGCTACTTTCGGGCGCAAGAATGATGAGGAAATTGATATGCGCGTTCTTCACGCGCTGCGCTACGCGGATTGGCCTCCGTATACTATCCTGTGCCCACTTTATAAGGAAGCGCAGGTGGTACCCCAATTTGTGAAGGCTATGAGCGAACTGTCCTATCCAAAAGATAAATTGCAGATCCTCCTCCTCACGGAACAGGATGATCGTGAGACCCGCGACGCCATTCGCGCGCTGAACCTGCCGCCACATTTTCAGATTGTGACGGTGCCGGAAGGGAAACCGCGCACGAAGCCGCGCGCCTGTAATTTTGGCCTGCTGCAGGCCACCGGGCAATTTGTGGTGATTTATGACGCGGAAGATATTCCGGAGCCGCTGCAACTGAAAAAAGCCGTGCTCACCTTTGCCAACCACGGCTCGAACCTGGCCTGTGTACAGGCCAAACTCAACTATTATAACCCGGAACAGAATATATTGACGCGCTGGTTCACGGCTGAATACTCGCTGTGGTTCGACCTGATTCTTCCTGGCTTGCAGCGCGCGGGCCTGTCCCTCCCCCTGGGAGGCACATCGAACCACTTTCAAATACAAACCTTGCGCGCCCTGGGAGCCTGGGATGCCTATAATGTCACAGAAGACTGCGACCTGGGGCTGCGGCTTGCCCGCTACCGCTTTGAGACCGTTGTCCTCAATTCTGTTACCTATGAAGAGGCCAATTCGCAGACAAAGAACTGGATCCGCCAGCGTTCGCGCTGGATTAAAGGCTATATGCAGACCTACCTGGTCTATATGCGCCATCCCTGGCGATACCTGCGCCGGGGACATCTGCGCGAATTTATCTCGCTGCAGTTGGTGATCGGCAGTAAAACCGCTATCCTGTTTCTCAACCCGCTGCTCTGGCTCTTGTTTGCGTCGTACTTTGTATTCCGCCCCGAGATTGGCCATACCATACAGGCAATCTATCCCAAGCCGCTGCTCTATTTAAGCGTGGTCAGTCTGGTCTTCGGCAACTTCTTTTATATCTATGTATACCTGCTGGCCTGCGTGCGGCGCAGGCAATATCGCCTTGTCAAATGGGCCTTGTTCATCCCCATCTACTGGATGATGATGAGCGTAGCCGCCTGTATGGCGCTCTTTCAGCTGTTCTTCAAGCCGCATTACTGGGAAAAGACTATTCATGGGCTGCATTTGCGCAAGAATTCACCGCCACTCGATATTGCAACCTGGACTGATGGGGGCAGATTGGCAGACGAGGAGACTATGCGCATGGTTTCCGTGGGCTTCGGTGGGCCCTGGCAGGTCACAGAGCCACCGGGCATCGTGTCTTCCGTGACGACGAGACTGCGCAAACTCATGACGCTGCCCATGCCGGCTATATCGCGCACGGAACGCCAGGCGATGCAAACGACTCCGCGTGCCTGGTGGGCGGACCCGTGGCTGTTCGTTCTGCTCGTGATCGCCATCAATGTGAGTATCACGACCACTTACTATTCATACAAGCATTACGCTATTCTGCTCTACAATGATGCGTACGCGCACCTGCGTATTCCCCTGAGGGTTATCGATGTGCATTTCAGCGTCGCACAATTTGGAGGCGTCTGGCTGCCACTTCCACACCTTTTGATGCTGCCTTTCATCTGGAATACGTTCCTCCTGCGTACAGGTCTGGCAGGAAGCATTCCCTCGATGGCGTGCTATATCGTCGCTACCGTCTTTCTCTATCTGTCGGCACTACGTTTGACGCGAGATAAACTGGCAAGTGTTGTAGGGACGCTGGTGCTTGTACTCAATCCGAATGTGCTGTACCTGCAAACGACGCCGTTGAGCGAACCGGTGTGTATCGCCACACTGACGATGGCCTGCTACTTCTTCCTGGCCTGGACCCAGGAAGACCATCCTAAATACCTGGTGCTCACGGCGGCCAGCACTTTCCTGGCGACAATGGCGCGCTACGATGGATGGATGTTATGTGTGATGCTGCCACCTTTAATCGTCCTCGTTGGCCTGCTCAAACGCCGCAAGCGCGCCCAGATCGAGGCGGATGTGATCATTTTCTCTGTGCTTGGCTTCC
>VBFM01000141.1:12206-18713 GCA_005882595.1 Chloroflexota bacterium | reverse complement strand
TGGTGGCGGGGTCGGCGCCGAGGGCTGCCCAGTAGCCTTCGGCCTTGATTGATTCGTTTGGGACGGAGCCTTCAAAGACGAGAACGAAGGGGTCGAGTTCGCCCCGCTCTGCTTTATACCACCACTCCATGAAGTCTTTGCCCCACTCGAAAGCGATGCATTTATTGTGGATGTGGACCCTGGGAAGCCCTGGGATGGCCCCCAGGACGACATCCTCGATGCTAGGTTGGGTCGCGGCGGTGACTGAGATGGTATCTCCCTCACATCCCAAACCCTCCACGATCCAGATAACGTGGACATCCTCCACTTTGGTCGCCATATTGTTCCTCCTGAGCCATGAGCGCTCGTAGCGCCTTGATAGCCATCCCTGCAACGAGGCTGCATGTTAGCAGTGATGCAAGGAGGTACCTGCTAAGAAGCCGCATACAAGGATTACGAAAGAACGGCCAGAAAACAGCCTGGCAGGCCAATATTTCGAGGAACCTTGCATCCCGCCAACGAGACTGTGTAGAGACACAGTTGTCGGACAAGATGTAAGGAGAAGAAACGCCAGATCATGATCTGATCTGACAGGAATGAACTATATGCGTAGAGGGGAAGCCACAAATAGTTCAGTTGGAAAATAACCTGGGCTAAGCGTTCATGCACAGCTTTCCAGTTCCCATAGTACGACGGGAAAGAGACACCGATAACTAACGCCAATCCCTCTGAACACCTTCCTTTCCTTAACGAACAGCTTATGGAAAGAAATGTTGTACACCGTTTGATTGTAGCATAGATCACTAGAATTTGCAAGACTCAAACTGTAAATATAGATGTGTTTTTATCGAATTGTTGGGTTATGAAAGCAAGTCGAATCTTAATATATTGTTGAGATACATTACAGTAGAGACTAATATATTGTTAAGTTGATTAATCCAACAGCCAATAGCTTAGTGGCAAGGCGAGAATCGGAAGAGAAAAAAATTCCGCAGTAGTCCAATATCTAATCACGCAAGCAAAAAATATTTTTATGTAGAAGATAAGAAATTGCGCTAAAAATGCTCATAATAACTTCACAAATTGTGATACTAAACATAAGTAAAATGTTATATATTCAACAGAGACTTGTTTGAGCTACCTCCCCGGCACATTTTCGATGACCTGCGCAGGCCTTGACCGATTCCTGGTGCACTGGCACTCGCTGATGAAGCTGGCCAGATCAGCGACGCGGCTGGCATAGCCCCACTCGTTGTCGTACCAACCCACGACATGCACTATGCGCTCCTCAGAAAGCAAGGCGGTCATCAAGCCATCCACGACGCTTGAGTGATTGTTGCCACGGAAGTCGCTGGAGACTAAGGGCAGGTCGGTATAGCCGAGGATGCCTGCGTGCCGTGCGCAGGCGGCCAGGGCGAATGTCTCGTTGATCTCTTCGACGCTTGCCGCCTGCGCCAGTTCGGCCACCAGGTCGATGACCGAGACGGTGATGACGGGCACGCGGTAGGAGACGCCGTGGAATTTGCCAGCCAGTGCGGGGATGACTTCGCCGAGGGACCTGGTCGCGCCTGTGGTGGTGGGAATGATGTTCTCAGCTCCCGCGCGGGCGCGGCGCGGGTCTTCGTGACTGCGGTCGAGGATGCGCTGGTCGTTGGTGTAGGCGTGGACGGTGGTCATCATGCCGCCGCGCAGTCCGAAGCGCTGGTGCAGCACACTCGCGATGAGGGCTAATGCGTTGGTGGTACAGGAGGCGGCGGAGATGATGCCATGCACGCCGGGATCATAGTCGAGTTCGTTTACACCGACGACCAGTGTAACATCGGCTCCCTTGCTCGGCGCAGTCACCAGGACGCGCTCGGCCCCGGCAAGGAGGTGCGCGGCGGCCTGGTCGGCGGCGGAGAAGGCGCCGGTCGCTTCGATGACGAGTTCGACGCCGAGTTCGCCGCAGGGGATATCGCGGGGGTTGAGATGCGAGACGATGCGGATTGGTCGCTCGTCAATGGTGATCTGACCGTCATCGGCTTGCACGCGACCCAGGAAAGGGCCATAGGTGGAGTCGAACTGGAAGAGATGGGCATTGATGCCTGCATCGCCCCGGCTATGTGCGCAAAGGACACCTGGTGGCGGTGACACGCGATGACCTGGTTGGCCAGTATATTGGCCATACCGCTCCCAAAACTAAAGAGGTGCTCAAGCGGGCCATGGGCGGTGTACTTTTCATCGACGAGGCCTACTACCTCTACCGCCAGGAGAATGAACGGGACTATGGGCAGGAGGCCATCGAGATTCTCTTGCAGGAGATGGAGAACCAGCGCGAAGATCTCGTCGTCATTCTCGCGGGCTACAAGGACCGCATGGAAACGTTCTTCCAATCCAACCCTGGCTTCGGTTCGCGTATTGCGCACCACCTGGATTTCCCCGATTACTCACTGGATGAGTTGCTTGCCATCGCGCAGCTCATGCTTGGGGAGTATATGTATCGTTTCAGTCCCGAGGCCCTACAGGCGTTTAGAGCCTACCTAAATAAACGCATGTACAAGCCCCGCTTCGCCAACGCCCGCGGCGTGCGCAATGCGATAGACCTGGCAAGGTTACGTCAGGCCAATCGCCTCTTCGACAAAGGGGGAAGAATCTCGAAGCTGGATCTGATGACTATTGAGGCCCAGGATATCCTGGCCAGCCGCGTGTTCTCTGAGGAGTTGCCAGAGGGTGATCATCAGCCGGACGCGTCGCCTATCTCCCCTCTTTGATTCCTCCTACATGCTCTTCCATTACATTATCCGCTCAGGTTTGCGCCTTGCACAGCCGTGAAGTATAATAGGCGTACAACGTCAATGAAACGTGAGAAGACACAAAGCGGTGTCTCTGTGATGCAAGGCGTTGAAACTAGAAGCAGTGAGTATTGTATGATGCCTGTAGGTTGCTTAACCAGAAGCGTCCACACTCTTCGGTTGTTCAGGGTACCCATGTAAGATACCGCTAGTCTGCTTTATTGTTCAAGGCGAGAGCGGCGTGTAGGGACCCGATATAGCGAAGCCTGTCTGCCAACGCTAACTATCTTATTCCGAGTGGAAACGCACTTCGTGCTAGTGCTTCGCACTCATCCACTCTGAAAGGTAGTCTTCGTGCAGGCGGTAAGGAACGTATCGCGTCCTGGCTTTTCGCAGCTATGGGTATCTTTGCGGGTACCTTCTACATTTTCCGCCCTGTCTCTCGCCTCAAGTATCGCTCTTTAGGAAGTGAAATTATGTACAAAGGCCAATCAGGTATGTGGTCCTGGTTGTTCCATCGCATCTCAGGACTGGGCATCCTCTTATTTCTCCTGATCCATCTCGTGGATATTTCGCTGCTCAACTTCGGTCCCAACGTCTATAATGAAGGCATATCCCTGTTTGGAACCGTGATTGTACGCATTATCTCCCTGGCGCTGATCGGTGGCGTTCTTTATCATGCCTTTAACGGAGTGCGTATCATGATTATTGACTTCTGGCCAAAAGGCGCGCGCTACCAGGGCATGATGTTTGCTACCGTGATGGTCTTGACTATTGTCTGTTTCTTGCCAATGGCCTATTATGTGATCGGCCCGGTCTTTGGTTGGCCGACCGGCAACATGGTCGGCGGTATATAGCATAAAGAGCGAACGTAGAGGAGTGTACTGTAATGCGTATTTCGACTGGATATGGTTCGCGCCCGGCAGGTGGCGGTTTCGAAACCTTTTCGTGGTATTTCTTCCGCGTTTCTGCCGTGGCCCTCATCTTTCTTGTCATCATTCACCTGCTCTTGAATCATGTGACCACCGACGTGTCCTGCACCAGCTATCAACTGGTATCAATTCGCTATAGCAATCCGTTCTGGCGCCTCTATGACTGGCTGCTGCTGACACTGGCGCTGTTACATGGCATGAACGGTTTGCGTATCGTAATCGATGATTATGTACGTTCTCGTGGATGGCGTCTTACATTGCAATCGGCCAATGGACTATTGACACTCGTATTTTTCCTGCTCGGCACTATTACCCTTATCACGTTCCAGGCAGTAGCAAATGTGGGGCCACATTGCGTCATACACTAATGACGTCAACTAGAGAGCAAAGCGAGGATGCGCTATGTATTACAAATTCGATGTGGTGATCGTCGGCTCCGGTGGTGCGGGCTTGATGGCCGCCATGCAGCTTCCCAACGCCAGTGTAGCCGTGCTGACAAAAGTATACCCGACACGTTCCCACACGGGAGCGGCGCAAGGAGGGGTGGCAGCCGCGCTCGGCAACCAGGAAGAAGATCACTGGAAGTGGCATATGTACGATACCGTCAAGGGCGGCGACTACCTGGTCGATCAGCCCGCGGCGGAAATCCTGACACGCGAAGCCATCGACGCCGTATACGAGCTGGAGCATCGCGGACTACCGTTCAACCGCACTGCTGACGGGCGCATCGACCAGCGCCGCTTTGGGGGGCATACCCGTAATTTCGGCGAGGGGCCGGTGCGCCGCTCCTGCTACGCGGCCGACCGCACGGGACACATGATCCTTCAGACAATGTACTTCAACGAATACCTGGTGCTTGATTTCCTGGTGAGTGATGGTCAGGCCTGCGGCGTGGTGGCGTTGGAGATTCGCACAGGAGAGATTCATACGTTCCATGCGAAGGCGGTGCTTTTCGCGACCGGCGGCTATGGACGCGCCTGGCGTATCACCAGCAACGCCTTTGCCTGCACCGGAGATGGCATGGCGATTGCCTACCGCCGGGGCGTTCCCCTGGAAGATATGGAGATGTACCAGTTCCACCCGACCGGCATCTATAAAGTGGGCGTGCTGTTGAGCGAGGCGGCGCGCGGCGAGGGCGGCAGATTGCTGAACGGCAAGGGCGAATACTTCATGGAACGTTACATGCCCACGCTCAAAGACCTGGCCCCGCGCGATATCGTGTCGCGCTGCATGCTCCAGGAAGTGCGCGAGGGACGCGGTATCGACGGCAAGGACTACGTATACCTGGACTTGACCCACCTGGGAGCAAAGGTGATCAACGAAAAGCTGCCGGATATCACCGACTTCGCGCGCAACTACCTGGGCGTCGAGCCGATTACCGAGCCGGTACCCATCCAGCCCACGGCGCACTACGCGATGGGCGGTATCCCAACGGATGTCGAAGCGCGTGTAGTGATCGATCCCCAGTGGACGCCAATGCCCGGTTTCTACGCTGCCGGCGAGGTGGCGTGCGTCTCAGTGCATGGAGCCAACCGCCTGGGAACCAATTCGCTGGTAGACCTGATTGTGTTTGGACGACGCGGCGGAAAGCACATGGTCAAGTTCATCGCGGAGAACTCGCACGCGCCGCTGCCGCTGGAGCCGGAGGCCTACGCGCGTGAGATGGTCAGCGCCTTGTATAGCTCCACAGGTGGCGAATCGGCGGCGCGTATTCGTTCCACTTTGCAAAATGAGATGGACACGAGAGTCTTTGTGGAGCGAGACGAAGCTGGCCTGAGAAAGGCCCTTGATACGCTGGATGGCTTGCAGGATGCCTACAAGCGCGTTCAGATGCAGGACAAAGGCAAGAAGTTCAATACAGAGCTGGTCGAGGCCATCGAGCTTGGCTTCTTGCTCGACTGTGCCGAGGCCACCATTCACGGCGCGCTGGCTCGCCAGGAGAGCCGGGGAGCGCATTACCGCACCGACTACCAGAAACGCGACGATGAAAACTGGCTCAAGCATACGCTGGCCTATAAAGGCACAAAAACGCACGACGTGCGGTTGGACTATAAGCCGGTGGAGCTGATCGATGACCCGATATTCAAACCCAAAGAACGGAAATATTGAGGAGAGAATTATGAACATATTGATGCGCATTAGACGCTACAATCCGGAGAAGGACAACAAGCCGTATTGGGATGAGTTTCGCGTTGACATGGAGCCGATTGATCGCCTGCTGGACGCCTTGAACGTCGTCAAGTGGACGATGGATGGGACGCTGACCTACCGTCGTTCATGCGCTCACGGCGTCTGTGGTTCAGATGCGATGCGTATCAATGGGCGCAATCGCCTCGCTTGCAAAGTATTGATCCGCGACGTGGGCAGCAAAGTGACGATTGAGCCAATGCTTGGCTTTCCAGTCATCAAGGATCTCGTCGTGGATATGGACCCATTTTTTGATAAATACAAGGCCGTGAAGCCCTACCTGATTACGCACGATTCTGATCCAGGCACGGAGCGTTTGCAGAGTCCAGCCGAGCGCGAACGCTACGACGAGGGGACGAAATGTATCTTGTGCGGCGCATGCACAGGCTCATGTCCTTCTGTATGGGGCAATCCCGACTGGGTTGGGCCAGCCTCCATCGTCAACGCGCATCGCTTCATTTTCGATAGCCGCGACCAGGGCGCCGCGGAACGTCTCGCTATCCTGGGCCAGCGCGATGGTGTGTGGCGCTGCCGCACGATCTTCAACTGCGCCGATGCCTGCCCGCGTGGTATTCACGTGACCGATCTGATCGAGCAGGTGAAACGCGCGATTGTGTATAACGATACCAAGGGAGAGT
>VBFM01000141.1:5383-12049 GCA_005882595.1 Chloroflexota bacterium | reverse complement strand
TTATATAGACAGTCCACCCAAATTAATTTTGCTATGCGGGCCGTACAATAAATTTTTGGAGGTGTCAAGGTCATCTATGAGTCCACGCCCATATCGACTTGGTCAACGTCAGGCAGCCACGGAGCAGACGCGGACCCGCATTCTCACGGCGACTCGCGAGTTGCTCATGGCTAGCGATGGCTTTTCTGGCTTCTCCATCGACGCCGTTGCCCGCCAGGCAGATGTCGCCCGTATGACCGTGTATCACCAGTTTGGCTCCAAAATCGGGCTGCTCGAAGCGCTGAGCGATTCCCTTGCAGCGCATGGTGGCATGGAGCAGTTGGCTAATGCATTCCGTCGCTCGGAACCACTTGACGCGCTGGACGAATACATCACGGTATTCAGTCGCTTCTGGGACTCTGACCGGCTTGTGACTCGTCGCCTCCGCGCTCTGGCTGCACTGGATGCAGATTTCGAGCAGGTGATACGAGCACGCGACGAACGACGGCGGCAGGGCCTGCGTGTCTTAGTCCAGCGGCTCGTTGAGAAACATGGACGACCTGCACCCGAAGCTGTAGAAGAGGTGATCAATGTACTTTACACCTTGATCGGCTTCGAGTGTTTCGATACCCTTGCCGGTTCTACTCGCAGCATTGAGGAAGTTACGCCAATAGTACGTCGTCTCGCTCACGCTGCGCTCGGTCTAAACGAAGGATAGCCTGACAGCAGAACTAGAGAACATATAGATCAGGAAGGTAAACCAATGACAACCATCTCAGAGTCGTGGCAGCATCGCGATATTATCACCAATGGGATTCGTATGCATTATGTAACCCAGGGAGAGGGACCACTGGTCGTATTGCTGCATGGTTTCCCTGAATTCTGGTATTCCTGGCGGCACCAGATACCGTTTCTGGCAGAACATGGATATATGGTGGTTGCGCCTGATCTGCGAGGGTACAACGACACGGATAAGCCGCGCAAGGGATATGACGTGCCTACGTTGCTTCGTGATATCGTCGGGTTAATCAAAGGGTTAGGACGCGAGAAGGCAATCATCGTGGGGCATGATTGGGGTGGTATCCTGGCGTGGGAGTTTGCCATCCGGTATCCTGAAATGACGGAACGCCTGATTGCGATGAACGCGCCTCACCCGGCGGCCATGAGGCGTGCATTTCGCACCCTTAAACAGCTGCGGAAAAGCTCGTATATATTCTTCTTCCAACTGCCCTGGCTGCCTGAGTTTATGCTGCTGCGCAACCATGCCAACGAGGTCGGCAGGACGTTACGGGGCAACGCCGGGCAAAAATCCGTCTTTTCGCGTGAAGAAACCGCGATATACCAGCAGGCGATGAGCAAACCTGGGGCGGCAACGGCGTCATTGAATTATTACCGCCAGCTTTTCCGCAGACCACCCAGCTCGAGTACGGGCAAAAACTCCTATGTGCGGGTACCAACGCTGCTTATCTGGGGAGAGCAAGATAGAGCATTGGGCATCGAACTGACGACCGGGCTTGAGCAATGGGTAGGTCAGCTGGAAATCCGGCGCATTCCAGACAGTGGTCATTGGGTGCAGCAGGAGCAGCCCGAGAAGGTGAATTCATATATGTTGGAGTTTTTGTCGTAAAAGAAAAGGGTCGGGCCGTTGCTGCGCTCTGGGGGGGACAAGAACACAGCTTGCTCAATTCACGTGGGAACGCGATAAATCGGTCCCCGCAATGAAGAGCACGACCCAACCCCTCCGGCGGTCTTAGACCGCCAGCTAGAGAGTGTATGTATTTTAGCAGCGATAGGTTGGTTCTTTTGCTTGAAGAACAGCCACGAGCACCGGCTGCTCCTCGGTTTCACATATAGCCTGCTCTAGCCAGTACATGCCGCAGACGTGGCACATGCCGCGTGTTGCTTCGTACAATTTGGGTACAGGCTGCAACGAAATTCGTTCACCCCTGCCATTCATCATTCGTAAACACCAGGCACATTGCCTTTGCATAATAACGCTCCCTTCCACATTGAACTTTCGTCTTTTGTATTATTAGTGAACGTGCCCGTGGCACTTTTTCTATGATCTCTCGTTGCCGATGGTCGTTAACCGTATAGGTGGTTTGAGCCAGAGCAACCCCACATCGGATTTTCCACCAGCGTATTAGAATCCACGACCGGATTACTTACGGTATCTTCCGCAATAAATGCCAAGTATATAATTTTGCAAGAAATGATTTTCAGATAATCCGTAAACTTGCCATTCGCATCGACTGTCACAGAAGTATCATTCGTTTCAAATTTGTTCCAAAATACATACTCTTTCACTGTGACCGTATCTCCTGGATTGAAATTGGAGCCACATATCACCAGCGGATATTGAGCAGAACCAAGCTTGGCCGAACAGTCTGAAATAGACGGCCGATGGTGTGACTTGCTCGGCGTTCCTGTTGACGCGGGACTACCAGTCACAGTTGAGGTAGCCGTTGTCGTTTCTGTCGCCATTACGACCTGTGTCGGACTCGGTGTTGGCTGATGCTGTGCCACACTTGCCTGGTTTGGTTGATTGTCGCTCATTCCTGAGGTCAATACCCCAGGTAGAGGGGGTACTGACACGAAATGAGCAAACGTATAGGCCAGGACGATTATGACCGTCATGCAGAGCAAGCCTACCCCGAATGCCACTGGCAAGCTCACCAGGCGCACAGCCGACTTTTTCGGACGTGGACGGTTAACAGTTCGCCATGCCAACGACGACCATATACTCTGTTTCTGCGCACCACGCTGGATCTGCCTCAGGATGAGAGCTGGCGATAATTCAGGGTAGCGCTGGTAGCGCGACATCTGACTGAGTATGTCCAGCGGCTTGCTCTCGTGCGATAGATTCGCAAAGGACTGCTGGCACTGCTTACAATGCACCAGGTGCAGGCGGATACGCTCCGAATCTTCAAGTTGTTGCCCACGAAGGAAGGCGAGTAAGCTGCTATTTTCTGGATGTTCCCCACCACTTCCACCTTGCACATCCCTTTTCTCCGATGTGTTCCGCACCATACGCTTATCTACCATCCCTTTTGGGTACCACTTCTCCGGGCGCAATAAATTGGGCCCCTAAACGCGCTGATTCCTGGGATGCAATCAATTGGGCCTCTGCTGCAGGTGTCTCGACGGCAGGCGCTTGCCCATACAGCGCGCGAAATTTATCTACTCCACGAGCGGCCCGTTTACGAACCGCCTCCGAACTCACCTTCAGTATCTGACCTATTTCCTCATAGTTAAAGCCGTTGCCAAAATGAAGCTGCAACACCGCAGCATCCTTGGGGTTCATTCTGTCTAGAGCTTGATGAACGAGGATGCGCGTCTCCGCCTGCTCTTCTGGGCCAGCCGTTGCCAGGCTCTCATTGATCCCTTCCTGGCTTTCCAGGCGGATAAATTGTTTCAGGCGTTTCCGGTTCAAATAACGCAGACCGTAGTTCGTGGCAATACGATAGATCCAGGCATCTAGCGACAGATCGCCGGATGTCTTTCCTATTTCTTTATACACCTGCAAAAAAGTATCTTGTGCAAGGTCAAGAGCCACTTCTCGATCCCCCACGAGGCGATGCAAATATCCGGTAAGAGGGTGCTGTAATCGTTCGATCAAAGCACAAAAGGTCTGTGCATCGCGCGCGCGTAGACGCTCTACCACCTGCTCATCCGTCACCAATTGGCCTTACCCCCAGCGGCCTTCCTAAGAGGCTATTCCATACTATGGAGATAGTACATGGATGTGCCCTTACACTCTATAATCATTGAGGCAGCGAAAAACGGACAAACCTATATGCACATGCTCATGTATTAAATTTTCCCCTGTTTATGAAACGTTGGTGATGATGCTATGGTAGCCGGATGACCCTTTTGGTAACGGGGGGTCTTCTGTGGGGTCCTGTACATTGCCTTCCATGTCGATGGCGCGTACGGCGATGATGGCCTGTCCAGTAATGGTAGGCTGCCAGGCGTACTCCCAGAGCACCCATGTCAGGTCCGACAATGGCTGCTTGAGGGTGGCTCGCTGCCAGGTTTGACCAGCATTGACGCTGACGTCGACCTCGCTGATGCCTTTGTTGCCGGAGAAGGCTACGCCTGCGATATAAGTGGTGCGATTGACAGAAACATTGCCTCCATCCAGAGGAGTATCGATGCGCGAGGTCAAGCGGACAGCGCCCAGGTCGTCCCAGCCGCGCTGCATCCAGAAGCCCTGGAAATCATAATTTACCACCTCGATGCGTGTTAACCATTTGCAGTGCTTCATGCCGTAGATACCCGGCACCAGCATACGAGCGGGGAAGCCGTGTTCCTGCGGCAGGGTGGCACCGTTCATACGTACCGCCAGTAAGGTGGTCGGTTCGAGGGCTTTGCTCAGGTGAATACTGTCGGTATAATCATCGACGGCGTGAAAGGCTACTTTCGTTGCCCCCGGCTTGACACCCGCGCGCTGCAAGAGGTCCATCAAGGGAATGCCCTCCCACAGGGCATTGCTCATGTAGGGACCGCCAACGTCGTTGCTGATACACATCATCGATTCGACCTGTTGTTTTCTGGGCAAGGCCATCAACTGGGTATAATCGAGCGTAAAGGGGTGCTCTACCTGGCCATCGACGGTTAAGCTCCAACCCGTGGCATTCACGGTGGGATCGGCATAGAGGTTTTTCGAGACGACGTAATACTGGTCATTAGAAGTGATTTCGGGAGAGAGAAACGGCGCAGGACGAATTGTGCCGTAATTAGGCGTTGGAGGCGGGACAATCTTACTTTTATAATGCTGCAATAATTGCGCGACGGGTATTTTTGAGGCGTTGAACCCACCCGTCACAAAACGCCAGATACCAACGCCCGCCAGGGTTATACCCACCACAATGAGACCCCGCTTGAGTATTACACGGCGGGAGAACTGTTCGTCTGGCTCATCTTCCAGAAGCTTATCGCGTTTTGTAGGAGTCGGATTTATCGCGTCCACCTTTGCTTGAGGCAACACGGCCATAGGGACGCGATTTATCGCATCCGTGATGAAGACGAAGAGCAGACCAAAGACCAGGCCTACCACCGCCAGGCTGAGCATACCCAGACCAATACCAGCATCCAGGTTTTCGCCAAAGAGACCAGCATTCGTCAAAGGCAACAAAATCACCCCGGCGAAGAGCCAGAGCATAAAGGCCAGCAGCAGCCCATGGTACCAATGCAGATGATCGCCCCGCGCCTTGATGCGTGAATAATACAGCGCGCCGCTCAGGGCAAACACGAAGCACTGTCCAACGAGGATGCCATAAAAGAGAATATGCTTGGCGCTCTCGCCAATGAGCTGGTGTAGATACTCAAACATAGGTGCAGGCATCAAGGCGGTCAGCAGTGAGCCAAAGACTTCCGGCAGCGATACACCTTGCCACGTTACATTGATAAAAAGCATGACGGCGGAGGCGACAATGCCTGCCGCAAGGCCAGCTATAAAGCCAACTCTAAATGGACTTTTTCTTTGTAAGAACGGGATTTTCATATGAAGACCAGACTTCCTGAAAGAGCGATATTACGCCTTGGCTATTTATAATGTAGATACCTATCTGTAGGGGCGAGATTTATCGCGCCCTCTTCCCAGGTTGATTTCTTGGCTCGTGGGCGCGATAAATCGCGCCCCTACAATTACACGATTAGCTTGAGAACGATTTACAGGATAGGGTGGGCGGGCCTCGCCCTTGTTCACATTCTCCAAATGCAGTATGATTTACAACACTATACACAATACGAATATTAAGGAACGGTAGAGTTATGCAAGAAGCAAACGCAGCCGATCAGACCCCATTCTCACCGGTCATAGGAGTAGATATCGGCGGGACACAATTGCGCACGGCAGTGTTACTGGGCGGGCAATTGCGCTCGCGCGTCAGTATGATCACCGGAGCAAACCCTACGCCTGAACGTATTCTACCACGCATCTTGCGCGCTATCGAGCAAGCAATTGACGAGGCGCATATACCACGAAATACTCTCGCGGGCATAGGTGTCGCCATGCCTGGACCCCTTAATTACCGCACGGGCATCATTTATTCACCACCCAATTTGCCCGGATGGGAACAGGTGCCATTACGCGATATCTTTCTACAACATTATACGTTGCCCGTTTACATCGAGAATGATGCGCACACAGCGGCGCTGGGTGAATATATGTTTGGTACGGGCCGTGGCTGTAAGAATCTTGTCTATTTGACCATCAGCACAGGCATTGGCGGCGGTGTGATTATTGATGGCAAGATTTTAGAAGGGGCAAATGGAACGGCCGCGGAACTGGGACATATGTCGATTGATTGGCATGGCCAACCTTGCAGTTGCGGAAATATGGGCTGCCTGGAATATCTTGCTTCCGGCACTGCCATCGCTCGCATGGCGAATGAAGCTATCGCAGACGGGCAGGGAGCCGAACTGCTGGCTTTCGCAAGCACAATGCTGGCGCATCCTACTACTGTTCCCGACCAGGCAGCGCTGCCTGCCGTGCAAGAGCCTGAGGCGTTGGAACAAGATGATATGGGCGAAGCAGAAGAACCACTGCGCGTTAATGCCCGCACCGTTGCACGCGCGGCAGAAGCGGGCATCCCCCTGGCACGCTCGATTATCACGCAGGCAGGTGAGGCGTTAGGCGTCGGACTCGTCAATATTATTCACATTTTCAACCCGGAGATGATT
>VBFM01000141.1:1269-5329 GCA_005882595.1 Chloroflexota bacterium | reverse complement strand
AATGTTGATGGGGGATATGCTGATGGAACCTGCCCAGCGTATTGTGCAGGAACGCACCATGCAGGCTCCGCGCGATGCAGCGCGTATTGTGATTGCGCAGCTGGGCGCCAACGCGGGACTGGTCGGCGCCGGGGCCTTAGTTTATCATTATTCCAATTCGTAGGGACAAGGGGTGGCGCTGAGGATGGGCGGGGGCCTTGTGCTTGTCCTCCCTGGGGCTGGCGATCCCGTTGAGTAGTGAGGGTATTCGTCTGATCCATTAACAGGCAATCCAACCGGACGAGGACAAGCACAAGGCCCCCACATCCGCTCCCATCCACCCCTTGTCCCTACGAACGCGATTGGATCAAAGAAACGGATTGATGGCGGCGAATAAAGAGCACGATTGGATCAAGGAAATGGAATGATGGCAGTGAATAAAGAGCGGTTGGATGTTGCGCTGGTGAGGCGCGGGCTGGCTCCCAGCAGGGAGCGCGCACGCGCGCTCATTATGGCGGGACAGGTGTATCTTGGTGATCGCCTGGTAGATAAGCCGGGGCTGCTGGTACCGCTCGACGCCGCTTGCCGCATCGCGGAAGCCAGCAATGAATTAAAGTATGTGAGTCGCGGCGGTCTCAAGCTCGAAAAAGCTTTGGAAACCTATGCGTTAGACCCGGCGGGACTGGTCGCGCTGGATGTTGGCGCGTCGACGGGCGGATTTACCGATTGCCTGCTCAAACATGGGACAAAGCGGGTATATGCCATTGATGTAGGGCGCGGGCAACTGGCGTGGACACTACGCAATGATCCGCGCGTGGTGGTGATGGAGCATACCAATATTCGCCATGTCACCTCGCTGCCAGAACCAATACAGTGCGCGGTGATCGATGTTTCGTTTATTTCCCTACGCCTCGTTTTACCTCCCCTTGTCCGGCTACTGACGCCTGATGCGTGGGTAGTGGCCCTGGTCAAGCCGCAATTCGAGGCGGGCAAAGCCGAAGTTGACCGGGGAGCGGGCATTATCAGCGATCCGGCGGTGCATACTCGCGTCCTGGAGGAATTGCAGGCGTGGATACCGGCGCATACTCCTTTCCAGGTGCAGGGATTGACCGATTCGCCGATTTACGGGCGTGATGGCAACCGGGAGTTTCTCTTACACCTGCGTATGAGGTAGAATACAAAGAACAACAATAAGGGCCGCTTGCCCTGATAGATGTCCACCTGAAAGAAATGAGGTGTGTTTTATGCTGACCATGCCAGGAGTGATCGTGCCGGATCAATTCAATGCCGCAACTGCCTTTTTAGACCGTAACCTCGCCGAGGGACGCGGAGCCAAAACCGCCATTTATTACGATGGGCAAGCTTATACTTACGCGCAGGTCGCGGAACTGGCCAATCGCGTTGGCAATGGTCTGCTCGACCTGGGCATTGATATGGAGCAGCGCGTAGCCCTGCTCTTGCTGGACTCGCCGCACTTTGCCGCCGCCTTTTTCGGAGCAATCAAAATAGGTGCAATTCCCATTCCACTGAATACAATGCTGCGGCCCAACGATTATGTCTACATGCTCAATGACAGCCGGGCGCGCGCACTGCTCATTCACGCGGCCCTGTGGAAACAGATCGCGCAGCTTCTACCCGAATTGAAATACCTGCGCCACGTGGTCGTGGTTGGCCTGGAAGAGAGCGGAGAAAAGGAATCGACCACGCTGCATGATTTTGAGCGATGGACGCAGAAGGCGTCGTCGCAACTGGAGGCCGCCGCTACCACGAAAGATGATAGCGCGTTCTGGTTGTACAGCTCAGGCAGTACGGGCTTCCCCAAGGGCTGTGTGCATTTGCAGCACGATATGACCTTTTGCACCGAATACTACGCCAGGCCGGTGCTTGGCATACGCGAGGATGATATTACTTTCTCAGCCGCGAAACTCTACTTCGCCTATGGGCTGGGCAACAATCTCTACTTCCCCTTTGGTGTAGGTGCGAGCGCGGTGCATTACGCTGGCCGCCCCCTGGCGGAAGACATGTTCCAGGTCGTGCAGCAGTATCGCCCGACCATCTTCTTCGGCGTGCCCACGCTCTACGCCGGTATGCTGGCGCTGCCCGATGCCGAGAAACGCTTCGACTTTTCTTCGGTGCGTGCCTGCGTCTCCGCTGGCGAAGCTTTGCCAGCCGATATACTGCGCCGCTGGAAGGAGAAGTTCCACGTAGATATCCTGGACGGGATCGGCAGCACCGAGATACTACACATCTTCATCAGCAACCGCCCTGGAGAAGTCAAACCGGGGAGTTCGGGGAAGCTGGTACCGGGATATGAGGCGTTGATTACCGATGAAAGCGGTCACGCCGTTCAGCAGGGTGAGATCGGCAATTTGCTCATTCGCGGTGACAGTATCGCCGCTTACTACTGGAATAAGCATGAGAAGACCAAGGATGTCTTCAATGGTCACTGGATACATACAGGCGACAAATATTATCAGGATGAGGAAGGCTTCTACTGGTATTGTGGCCGCTCGGATGATATGCTCAAGGTCAGCGGCCAGTGGGTTTCGCCCGTCGAGGTTGAGGGGGCGCTGATTGCCCATCCCGCCGTGCTGGAATGCGCGGTGGTAGGCGACATGGACTCCGACGAACTGGTCAAGCCGCGGGCGTATGTGGTACTCAACCAGGGCTATGATCCTTCTCCAGCGCTGGCGAACGAGCTGAAAGCCTTTGTCAAAGAGCGGCTCGCGTCCTTCAAATATCCGCGCTGGATTGACTTTGTGGCCGAGCTTCCCAAGACTGCCACCGGGAAGATTCAACGTTTCAAGTTGAGAGAGCATTAAAAGTCTATGCAGCAAGCCTACCAAGCATTGCGTATCGTCTCTGAGGCGCAAACGATTCGGATCGTTTTGGCCGCTCAGCCGGACGAGCTGATCCTGCAAGAGTTATGCACCGCCTGCGCCTCTTTCAGTACTGCTGGCAGCGAGGGCATCAAGGCTGTTGTGCTTGATTTTATTGGTGCGGAAGGAAAAGATGAGAGGGACGCGATTTCTCGCGTCCCTACAAATCTTGAGCAGGCATACAATGCTGTACGTGCGGTAGCCCAACCGGTGCTGGCCGTGGCACGCGATACACTTTCACCGGCAGCTTCCAGGCTGATTTGCGCCGCAGATTTCACACTGGTGGCCGAGCACGCGTTACTGACCATAGGGAGTGAGGATAGTGAAGATGAGACGCTTCATGGGGCGCAAGCGGCGCGGCTGGGGTATGTTACGTGGTCGGTACCTGCTAGCGACATCAATAAAGAAATGGGGCGCATCCTGAATCAGCTGCGCGAAAAAAGCGCGGTGGCTCTGCGTCTTACAAAGGCCAGTGTGCGACTGGGCCAGACGGAGCAGCTAACACCTCTCGAGGCATTGCAGCACATCAACGCGTTCTATCTCACAGAGGTGATGCGTACAAAGGACGCGGCAGAGGGACTGCGCGCTTTCCTGGAGAAACGCCAACCCGTATGGGAAAACCGGTAGAAGACGAAGAGAGGCTTCATAGTAAGGAAACAATATGCCAGAAGAACATCATCCCTGGGAAACGATCTCGTATCGACAGATTATTGACACGCCCTTTCTCAAGGTGCGCAGCGAGGAGGTGGCCATCCCCAACGGCCCGGTTATTTCAGATTACTACATCATCGAGAATCGCGGCTGGGTCGGGGTCGTGCCGGTCACTGACGATGGACGCTTCCTCATCAACAAGCAATACAAGCACGGCATCGGACGCGAGGTGCTGGAGTTTCCGGCGGGCGCCATTGATGCCGACGAATATGATCCGGTGATGACGGCGCATCGCGAACTGATGGAGGAGACAGGGTACAGTGTCGAAGAGGGTCAACTTGAACCCCTGGCCCACTTTTACGCCAACCCGACGGGTGCGCGCACGCAGGTCTGGTGGTACCTGGCGCGCCGGGTACACAAAACGGGCGATCCCAAAGTTGATCCAGCGGAGGTGATCGAAAATCTCTTCGTGACACCTGCGGAGCTGCTCGCAATGATACATAACGGCACGTTCTCTGTCCTGGGGCAGATCGGCGCGGCGTATATGGCGC
>VBFM01000141.1:0-1249 GCA_005882595.1 Chloroflexota bacterium | reverse complement strand
CAATGTGTCACTTAAAGTCTGTAGACTTATCGGCTACAAACAGTTACTCTACCCTCTATGAAAGATCGGCCTTCAGAGGATATTCGAATACGCCTTGGCAAAGCAGTTAGGAAGCGACGCAACGAGCTTAAAATTTCACAAGAAGACTTTGCCGAGCTGGCAGGATTGCATCGAACATATATCAGTGATCTCGAGAGAGGAACATGTAATATCTCCTTGGAGAACATTGAAAAGCTGGCGAAGGCCCTTGATTTGAGCATTTCTGAACTCATGCAGAGAGTAGATGATCAATGAAGCCTGTTGCTATATTTCAAAAACAACCACGACACTTCTGGGCGCATGTTAAGTTAGTATCCGAAGGGCTTGGATATTCGTCAGGTGGCAAGATCAAACGCTATACTCATGATGACCTCAAGAAGTTCCTTGTTTCTTATGGCCTGTCTACAAGCCATCTTCATGAATATATTGATGAAAATACTACCTATGGAGAGCTGATCATTCGTTACATTGCTTACAGAGCA
This sequence comes from Chloroflexota bacterium, assembly GCA_005882595.1. GTDB lineage: Bacteria > Chloroflexota > Ktedonobacteria > Ktedonobacterales > Ktedonobacteraceae > VBFM01. Next base: position 728 of record VBFM01000141.1, on the reverse strand, counting down.
GATGTGATAGAAACATCCATAGAGTCTAACTTGATGAATAGAGACCAAGCTAAGGCAGAGTTTGAACAATTACGGTCTATATTTACTGGAACTCTTCAGCTTGTTCACAACAAGCAAAGCGGAGACAAACGTCACCCAGCTTATCTCACCTGTATAGTCAATCTTTTAACAGAGCAGGCGCTTCAAGGACCTGCTTTTAACCCTAACCCACTGGGTCTGATTGTCGTTACGGATGCTACGAAGCCGCTACGAGTTCTCTCACGTCGAATGGATGGAGCTTATCCAAGTATTATCAATCCTCTAGCGATATGGGAAATTAAAGAATATTATGGTTCGACCACATTTGGAAGTAGAATAGCTGACGGGGTATACGAGACAATGCTTGATGGTGAGGAATTTGCTGAGCTGCGAGAGCATACTGGTAGAGATATTAAACACTATCTCATCGTTGATGACTATCGTACTTGGTGGCAACAAGGTAAATCCTATCTCTGCCGTATAATCGATATGCTCCATATGGGCCTGGTAGACGAAGTCTTGTTCGGCAAGGAGGTCGTAACAAGTTGGCCTGAAATTGTGAGAAGCTGGTCAGACATAAATTTCACGCGACCTGACCTACGTCCTTCATCACCAAGGGTTCTACGAGAAATACGATTGAAATCAAGAACCCTATGGGATGAGGATAAATAAAGCCGCTACCAGGTCAGCAGCAATCTATCGTGGACGAC
>VBFM01000140.1:3269-10979 GCA_005882595.1 Chloroflexota bacterium | reverse complement strand
GGCGAGACCGCCAACGAAGAGCCAAGTAAGGGGTTTCGACGGCGCGAAGTTACCCCAGGCCAAAGCTGCCGCTACCAGGATCATGGCGATGGAGAACGCTTGAGCCTCCAGGATAATACGTGCAGCGCTCCAGCGCTTCTCTGCGGCAATCCCCAGACCGACGATGCCAGGAAGCGCAAACATGGCCCCTACAACACGCGCGGTGAGGGGAGTCAGCATCCAGGGCCAGAGACGGATCATGAGATCTGGCTGGAGGAAAAGAAGTAAGCTGACAGCAAGCGTAATCAGACCGATAATGCCGATAAACAGGCGGATCACCGGACGGATGATGAACTCGTCCGGATCAACGGTACCGAGATCTGCCGTTCGATTGCGCAACCAGACAGCGAAGACGAGAAACGGCGTCGTGAAATAGAGTGTTGCCCAGGTATAGAATGAGATGTGGCTGTGATGATACAGCCTCCAGAGGTCCCCAGCAATGAGGCAAAGGCAGTCACCGCTAAAAATCCCACTTTCACCAGGTGCCATTGCTTCGCCAGAAGCACACGCGTGAAGAAGTAGATCCCTCCCAGGTATGCAGCGGCTAACATCATGGGAGTCATGGTGGGTTTGATCGTCCAAGCGAACAGTTTATCCGTATCATTAGGCCAAAGGTATAAGATGATGAATGCAGCGACGAGAAAAGGGATGATCACAGCAGCCAGCCAGCGTGTCTCTGGCAAAATGCGATCATCATGAGCCAAACCCGGCGAACTCAAAAAAGTGCGCCGGTTGTTGATCTCTTTCATGGTTAACCTCCTCTTCATTGAAGAGAAATGGTAAAAGTACCGTTTTGTGGCCATCTCAACGCTCTAAAAAAGCCAGAATGTCATGATTAAACTGCGCAGCTCGTTCGACTTCAGGAATGTGGCCGGTTTGAGGGTAGACAATCAGGCTGGCTTCTGCAATGCTCTGGGCGAGGTGCAAGCCGTTTTGGAGTGGGACGAGCGGATCCACATCGCCATGAATAACGAGAGTAGGAGCCTTGATCTGATGCAATCGCTGGGAAACATCGTGTCCCCGGCAGGCAGCCAACTGGCGAAAGTAGGCAGCTTCGCTCATTGGGCGATAGCGAGCAATTTCGGCAAAGATATCGAACTCCTCTGTGTGGCTTTCCACAAAACCAGGAGCCGAAACTGCAGCACAGACTTTGCGTGCCGCCTCGCCGATCTCGACCTCTGGAGGCTGTATCATCACAGCCATGATTTCGCGAGCAGGCGAGACGTGTCCGGGGCCGCCAGCTGAGGTGACAACCAAGACCAGCTTATCAAGCATCTGAGGATAGTTTAAGGCTAACTCCAGAGCAATAAAGCCGCCCATCGAGATACCAATGATATGGGCATGTTGGATCTCAAGTGCTCTCATAACGGCTATGGTGTCTTCAGCCAAATCCTTGATAGTGTAAGATTCCTTGGCTTCATCACTGTCCCCAACATCGCGATAATCGAGTGCAAGGGTTCGATAATAGCGGCCAAATGCAGGCAGTTGTTTGTACCAGCCCTGCCGCTTGGCACCGAGCCCCACCAGTAAGATGATCGTTCCCTTCGGTGAGGGCGGGGATACCTCCTCATAGGCAAGCCTTCGCCCATCTACCATGACTATCTCAGGCTCTTTGAACTGCATCATTGTGGCTCCTTTAAGAGAAGAGCATTGTATTCTTAAAGCTCCCATAAAGGATATACTTGTGTTTTGCTGAAGTCATGAGTAATATTACCGATTTTTGGCTCACAACACACACACAAACACCGAAAAACCTTTCTCCCCAGCGCGTGAAAAAAAGATATAATTGAGGTATGATATCGGGAAGACCTGGTGACGATACAGTGCCCGGTCATAGTTATACATACAATGCAATCTTATACGTATTCAAGTACCTAGAAACTAAGCAATTATGCAGTTGGAGCAATCTGCCCCACTTGAACATATTCTGGGACAACTGATGGTTGGTTTTGTGATCCTCGACGGCCCTGATATGCGCGTACGCTCTATCAACCCCTATCTCTTCTCATTACTCGAAGAACCCTGGCGCTCTTCACAAGTGGTCGGTCGTACGCTGAGCGAGATACTCCCCCCTGAGATGCTCCGGTTGGTAGAACCTTGGCTACGCCAGGCATATACAGGCAGAGAAACGCTGCACCTGGAGGATATTCCTTACGAGGGCTTCCTCGAAACACGCGGGCGCACCTACTGGCGCATCACCATTGAGCCAATGCAGCAGCCGTCATCGATGAATGCGCAGGGCGGGCAGGCGCCAGGAGAAAGGCTGCTCGTGATCGTTGAGGATGTCACCGGTAAGGTGCGCTCGCACATGCACATCGAGGCTATTCATTACATCTCTTCCGCAATCGCCGGACGATTTGCGCTTCCACATGTGCTCGAGCGCACTCTTCAAGCGGTGCAAGAGCTGGTTGGTTCCACGCGCTGCGCCATCCTGTTGATCGAGTCCTCCGTTTCAGGCAATGAGCCGCGAGGATCACACTTCCAGGCGCGCAATGAGGATGACAAAGAGCAGAACGGTTCACTGAGAGTGAACATCGCGGCTCAGAAAGGTCTGCACCTCAGTTCACAGAGCTGGCAGCCCCAGCTCGGCGAGCATTTGCTACTGGGCCAGGTGATGCGGACGCGCCGTTCACTGGTCATTCCAAATACCAATCTGCGGCCAGAGATCGAGTTTCCATTACTGGACGATGATGGTATCCCGCGCAGACCAGGTTCGGTGCTATGCGTACCCATATTTGAGCCGGGTCCCGAGAGAGAACCAAAAGAAGGTGCAGTTCTGGGAACCATCGAGGTCTATCACCGGCGGGTGCGCGGCCTGCCCGCCGAGGAAGTCGAGCTACTGGAGCAGTTTGCGCAACAGGTCGGGCTGGCGATACAGAATGCGCGCTTCTTTCTGCAAATTGATCGGCTTGCCCAGGACGCGAGACGGCAGGTGCGCCAGCGCGAAAACGTGATGCAGGCTATTCCCGACGGGGTGATTATCTACGATGCACGCTGGCGCGTTGCGGATTTCAACAGCGCGATCCGCCAGCTGCTAGGATGGACAGACGAGGTGATTGGCCTGTACATCAGCGAGGCCCTGGCGCGCAGCGCCGCTATCTATCCAGAGGGTTCGCCCTCCATCCAGGGTATGGTGACCGACCTGGAACTGTATCCAAATGACAAGCGGGTGGATGAGTTTAAGATGGTGGGAGCAGATGGGAAGACCTACGCAATGCGCCGCTCGAAAGCGCCCATCCAGGATGAGCTTGGCAATATCTTTGCGTACGTGGTGTTGTACCACGATGTGACGGAGCAGACAACGGCGCGCGAATCGATCGAGGCCCAGGTCATCGCTCGCACGGCTGAACTGGCGCAGCGCAACCAGGCGCTGGAGGAGGCACAGGACGCGCTGGAATTGGAACACTCGCGGTTGGGATTGCTGCTGGCGCGCTTGCCCTCGGGCGTCTTGCTTGTCTCGGCCAACGATAACCGCATCATCATCAGCAACCGGCAGGCAGCATGGCTGTTGCAAGCTATGGGCTGGAATTCCGGGGGTGAAGCTCACTTCGACGATCTCGACGTGGCTTCTGAGCGCATGGTTGGAGCCGACATCGAGGCTTTCTTCCGGGGGATAGAGGTGTTTGGGGCTTCTGGTAGCATGCTGCCCTACGAGGAACAGCCGCTCTATCTTGCCTTGCATAAAGGAGAGGCCTGCGAAGCTGAATTGCATATCACGCAATACGACGATCAACTGCTGTCTATGTTGGCCAGCGCAGCTCCTTTGCGAGCGGCTGATGGGACAATTACCGACGCGGTGCTGGTGCTGCAAGATATTACCAATCTCAAGGCGCTGGAACGCGCGCGCGAGGATTTTTTCACGACTATGGCCCACGAGCTCAAAACGCCGCTCGCCAATATTCGCGCCCACCTCAGCGCGCTGCAGGCCAAAGACTACTCGTGGTCGCCCGACGAGCAGCTGGACTATTTACAGACCGCCGACGAGCAGGTGGAGCGCCTGGTAGGTATGATTAACCATTTCCTGGACGCCTCGCGCGTAGAAGCGGGAGCACTGCGATTGGACCTTGAGCCTGTTCTGCTGCCCGAGCTGTTTGAAGACCTGCAGGAACGCCTGGAGGCCTTGATCAGCTCATCCAACCGCAGCCTGGAAATTCATATCGCGCCGGGTACGCCCGCGGTGTTGGCCGACTACGAACTGATTATCAGCGTGCTGACCAATTTGCTCAGCAACGCATTCCGCTATGCGCCCGAGGGTGATACGGTGCGCCTGGACGCAATAGTGGTATACAATGGACATGAGGGTTCGGTTGAGGGTGTCGAGCTGCGCGTCACCGATCGCGGCTCAGGTATTACGCCAGAACGACAGGCGGAGCTGTTCACACGCTTTAGCACATTCGCGGCAATGCGGCGACCGGCGGCTAATCGCCCAGGACAACCCGCAACACAGAAACGGGGCAGCTCGCGCTGGAGTCCGGCGACCGGGCTGGGATTATACATCAGTCGAGGTATTATCGAAGCGCATGGCAGCAAGCTCACACTGCACAGTACGCCAGGCGAGGGTACGACCTTTGCCTTCGTGCTGGGGGTCGCCAGTCCGGTGAAGCAGGAGGTATAAGGGGAAGAGTATGACTATGACCGATCGCAAAGTTCGCATTCTCTGCGTAGAAGATGATCCACAGATGCGCACCTTTCTGCTGGCGCAGTTGAGAGCGAGGGGGCACCAGGTGCAGGCCGTGCGTGATGGCGCTCAGGCCATCGACCAGGCGGCTATCTTTGAACCAGAACTGGTGCTGCTCGATCTGGCCTTGCCGACACTGGATGGGTTGGCCTTTTTACGACGCTTGCGCGAGTGGAGTAAGGCGCCTGTGATCGTGCTTTCGGCACGGGACGAGGAGTCGGTCAAGATTAAGGCGCTTGACGCAGGCGCGGACGATTACCTGACCAAACCATTTAGCCTGAACGAATTATTGGCGCGGGTGCGAGCAGCCATGCGCCGCGCGGATGAAGTAGCGCGCCTGCGCAGCGGCGCGGCGGGGGGAGATAATTCACGCCCCGTCTATCGCTGCGGCGGCCCCAACGGCTTGATCGTTGATTTCGCGCACCGGCAGGTACGCTCCGGCGGCAACGAGGTGCATCTGACCCCCACCGAATACGATCTGCTCAGCGAACTTACCCACAATCCCGGAAAGGTGCTGACCCATCGTGAACTCCTCCAGCGCGTCTGGGGGCCAGACTATAGTGGGGAGAACACCTACCTGCGCACCTTCATCCGTCACCTGCGGCGCAAGCTCGAACCAGACCCGGCGCAGCCGCGCTTCCTGCGCAACGAACTGGGCGTCGGCTATTATGTGCCCCTGCCGGATGCAGAAGAAGCGTAGTCCATCCGGCAGAAATCCCCACAACAAGCTGCGGCCTTTTTTCTTCCCCTTGACTATTGGGAAAAAAACGCTAAAATCTCTATAGATTATCTTATAATCACAAGATTTTGAGATTTATCCGCATACATCACACTCAAATAACATTAAGAGGGGAAACCAAAGAATGACGCCGCACACTGGAGCAGCGCGTTTTCTTGCTGCTTGCTACCGGCGGCAGCCCGACGCCACTCCCATCTGGTTCATGCGCCAGGCCGGTCGCTGCCTCGCCCAGTATCGTGAACTACGCAAACGCTACGACATCCTGACTATGGCAAAAACGCCCGATCTCTGCGCCCAGGTGACACTGATGCCCGTTGAGCAATTCGGGGTAGATGCAGCCGTACTCTACGCCGATATCATGCTGCCGTTGGAAGGCATGGGCATCTCATTTGAGATTGAGCCGGATATCGGCCCCATCATCCACAATCCGGTGCGCAGCATGCGAGACGTGGAAGCCCTGCGCATCCTCGACGCCGAGGAGTCCACTCCCTATGTGATGGAAGCCATCCGGCTCGTGCGCCGCGAACTGGAGGGGAAACAGGCCGTTATCGGCTTCTCCGGAGCGCCGTTCACACTTGCCTGCTATATGATCGAAGGCCGCCCTTCGCGCGATTATGGCATCGCCAAGTCGCTCATGTATGGGCAGCCTGAAGTGTGGGATGCTCTCATGCACAAGCTGACCGAGGTCGTCACTCGCTACCTGCTCGCGCAGATCGACGCGGGGGTTGACGCGGTACAGATCTTCGACAGCTGGGTCGGCTCGCTCGGCCCTAGCGTCTACAAACGCTTCGTGCAGCCCTATGCGCAGCCCATCTTCGAAGCGATCAAACAGGCCGATGCTCCCTCTATTCACTTTGGTACGGGCGCCGCCAGCCTGTTAGAGTTGATGGCCGACGCTGGCGGCGATGTAATCAGCGTCGATTGGCGCGTTGACCTGGACGAGGCCTGGGCGCGTATCGGCTACGACCGGGGCATCCAGGGCAACCTCGACCCGACGCTGCTGCTGACCTCCTGGGATACGATCGCGCAAGGCATGCTCGATGTGCTGCGGCGCGCCAATAATCGCCCTGGACACATCTTCAACCTGGGGCATGGCGTACTGGCTCCCACCGACCCGGACATGCTGCGCCGGTTGGTTGAAGCTGTTCACGAAATAACGGCCAGAAGATAGGGGGTTAGCAGAGATATGAAGGACATCAGAACAACGAACGCTTCCCACGTAGGTGTCATATTAATGACCTATGGTTCGCCAACAACCCTGGATGATATACCCACCTATCTCAAAAATGTGCGCGGTGGGCGCCCTGCCGACGAGGCGTTAATTACCGAGTTCCAACGGCGCTATCGCCTGATCGGAGGCTCACCGCTCCTGCGCATCACGCGCGAGCAGGCCGCGGCGCTGCAGGAGGAATTGAACCGGCAGCATGCTGATGGCCCGGAGTTTCATGTCGTGGCCGGTATGCGTTTCGCGCCGCCGTTTATTGCTGATGTTGTACCCGAGGCGGCTGCGGGAGCGCAGCAGTTGATGGGCGTGATTATGTCGCCGCAGTACTCCCCGATCATCATGAGCGGCTACGTCCGCACCCTGGAGGACGCCGTTGCGGATCTGCAGCGGAATGATCTCGAACTACGGATTGCAGGCGATTGGCACCTGGAGCCGCTCTTCTTACAGGCATTGGCAGAACGGGTGCATCAGGCGCTCGAGCGTTTCCCGGTTGATGTGCGCGAGCAAGTTCCTGTGTTGTTGACGGCGCACAGCATGCCGAAGCGCGTGGTAGAGAAGGAGCCGGATTACATTCATAATCTGAAAGAGACCGCTGCTGCCGTGGCCGAGCTGGTGGGACTTTCGCCTGAGCGCTGGATGTTCTGCTACCAGAGCGCGGGCCACACGCCGGAGGAATGGCTCAAGCCGGACTTCGCGGATGTGATGCCCGAACTGCGCGCGGCTGGAAACACCCACGTATTGATTGCTCCTGTGCAGTTCCTGGCCGACCATCTTGAGATTCTCTACGACATTGAGATCGCCGCTCGCGAACAGGCAGAGTCGGTTGGCATGCAGTTCGCCCGCACCGAGTCACTCAACACCTCGCCGCTCTTCATCAAAGCGTTGGCGGCGGTTGTACAAAAGACGATGGAATGAGAATTGTATGCAAATTGTCGTTGCTGGAATCGATCATACCACGGCGCCGATAGCTCTGCGCGAACGGCTCGCCTTTTCACCTTCTCAGATACCGCAGGTACTCGAGGCAGCACG